>NZ_JBICMC010000085.1:0-23421 GCF_043106005.1 Pseudomonas sp. GLN_2
GTGACCAGGATGCGGCGGGCCGCTGGTAATCAAGGCGCCGCTGATCCTTTGTGGGAACAACTGTCTTGCTCAATTTCTGAAAGCTGGCGCCATCCGTGTGGGAGCGGCCTTGTGTCGCGATAGGAGGGCAAAGCCCTCCCGGCGTTCTGACAGGTACTACTTGACGATCATCCCTACCCCACGCCCACGTGGGTCGGAAGCGGTCTCAAGCTTCGCCCCATCGACCCGGATCGCCTGGATGTCGCCCATCTCCCAGCCCTGGTCCTCCAGCACATAGCCCATCTTCTTCAGCTCATCAGCTACCGGCCCGGTCAATGGCGCATAGCTGTCGAAGTAAATGGTGTCCTTGGGCAGCAACTGATGGTGCACGCGCTGCGCCGCCACCGCCTTGTCCAGCGGCATGCCGTAGTCGTACAGGTTGTTCATCACCTGGAAGATCGAGGTAAAGATCCGTGAACCGCCCGGGGTACCGATTACCAGCTCGACCTTGCCATCGCGGGTCATCAGGCTGGGACTCATCGACGACAGCATGCGCTTGCCCGGTTCGATCGCGTTGGCATCACCGCCGACCACGCCAAAGGCGTTCGCCGCCCCCGGTTTGGCGCTGAAATCATCCATCTCGTCGTTGAGCAGGAAACCAGCGCCCTTCACCACCACACCACTGCCATAGTCGAGGTTGAGGGTGTAGGTATTGCTGACCGCGTTGCCCTGCTTGTCGACGATCGAGAAATGCGTGGTCTGGTGCGGTTCAAGGCCCGGCTTGACCTTGTCGGTGTCGGAAATGGCCTTCGGGTTGACTTGGGCTGCGCGCTTGGCTAGGTAATCCTTGGCCACCAGCTGGTCCACCGGCACCTTGGTGAAGGCCGGGTCGCCCAGGTAATCGGCGCGGTCGGCGAACACCCGCTTCTCGATCTCGGCCAGCAGGTGGATGTACTGCGCCGAGTTATGCGCCACACCTTTAAAGTCGGCCGCGCGGTCTTCCTTGATGCCCAGCAACTGGGCCAGCGCCACACCGCCCGAGCTCGGCGGTGGCGCGGTATACACCACATTGCCACGCCAGCTCACGGCCATCGGTTCACGCCATACCGCCTTGTAATCCTTGAGGTCATCCTTGGTAATCAGGCCTTTGTCAGCCTGCATCTGCGCCACCAGCAAATCGGCGGTCTTGCCTTGATAGAACTCGCTCACGCCCTTGTCGGCTATACGCTCCAGGGTCTGGGCCATTTCCGGCTGCTTGAACAGCTCGCCGACCTTCATGTTGCCGAAGTAATCGTTGAAGTTGGTCGCCGTCTTGAACATGCCTTGGGCATCGTTGCGGTACTGGTACTGCTTTTCCGCCACCTTGAAGCCATTTTTCGCATAGCCGATGGCCGGGGTCAGCAACTCGCTCCAGGGCAGCTTGCCGAACTTCTGGTGCGCCTCCCACAGGCCCATTACCGTACCGGGTACGCCTGCGGCGCGTGCCCCGACCAGGCTGAGGTTCTCGATGACCTCGCCCTTGTCGTCCAGGTACATGTTGCGCGTGGCGGCCTTGGGCGCGACTTCGCGGTAGTCGAGGAAGTAAGGCTTGCCATCGACAAACAGGGTCATGAAGCCGCCACCGCCGATATTACCGGCCTCTGGGTAAGTCACCGCCAGGGTGAAGGCGGTCGCTACTGCCGCGTCCACCGCGTTGCCGCCCTTTTTCAGAATATCGGCGGCCACCTGTGCACCATATTGATCGGGGGCGGCCACCGCGCCGCCCTCCAGGGTGGCGGCGTAAACTGAGGAACAGCTCAGGATCGCGGCTGCGAGAGCCAGATACTGGAAAGGGACAATACGCATGACACTTCCTTGGTGTTGTTTTTGTTGAGCAGTCAGTAAGGCCGAAGCGCTTCGACTGTGCAATCAACCGTCGGAAGTTTCGCCGCCTGTGGACAGGATTTGTCGCGATCAGGCAACTCAGCAGGCGTACATCGCCAGCTTGCGCTGGATGAAATCCAGGAAGCACTGGATGCGCAGCGCCAACTGGGTGTTGCGGTAATACACCGCGTGGATCGGCTGACGGTAGCCATTGTTGGCCTCGCTCAGCAGCACCTGCAGGCGCCCTGTGCGGATATCTTCGTGGGTCATGAAGTGCGACAGGCTGACGATGCCTTCCCCGGCCAACGCCAGCTGGCGCAGGGTTTCGCCGCTGGAAGCGACCAACGCCGGGCGGATGCTCCAGCGATCGCCCTGAGCGTGACGTAGCGGCCAATGATTGAGCGACTCCGGTTGGCTGAAGCCGAGCAGACAGTGGTTGGCCAGCTCCTCGACCTGCCGTGGCGTGCCGTGCTGCTCCAGGTAGGCCGGACTGGCCAGCACCTGCACCGGGCTACAACCCAGGCTGCGCGCGTGCAGGCTGGAGTCGGCCAGCTCTCCGATGCGGATCGCCACATCAGTGCTCTGCTCCAGCAGGTCGATGATCAGGTCGTCGGTGTTGAGCTCCAGTTCGATGCCCGGGTACTGGCGGCGGAACTCGCCAATCCACGGCAGGATGGCATGCAGCATGAACGGCGCAGCGGCATTGATGCGCAATCGCCCGGTCGGGGTCTGGCGGTTCATCGACAGACGCTCTTCCATCTCGTCCATCTGCTGCAGGATCAGCCGCGAGCGCTCAAGAAAGTAGCGCCCCTCTTCGGTAAGGTCCATGCGCCGGGTGGTGCGGTTGACCAGCGTGGTGCCCAGCTTGCCCTCCAGGCGCGACAGGGTGCGGCTGACGGCAGACGGGGTCTGGCCCATCTGCTCGGCAGCAGCGGAAATCGAGCCGCAGTCGATGACGGCGACGAATACCTGGAGTTCTTCGGATCGGGTTTTCACATTCAGGCCTGCGGCTGATATCAATCCGGATTAGATCGCCTTGCCGAACACCTTGTCCAGATGCGCCTCGTAGGCCGCCAACGCCGCCGGCACATCCGGGCGCTTCATCACATCCACAGCCAGGAAGGTCGGCAGGCCGGTCATGCCCAGGAACTGGTTGGCCTTGTGGAACGGGAAGTACACGGCATCCACCCCTTTGCCTTCAAAGAAATCGCTCGGGTCATCGAACGCCTGCTGCGGCGCGTTCCAGGTCAGCGACAACATGTATTGCTTGCCATGCACCAGACCACCGCTGCCGTATTTCTGCGAGTGGTCCGAACGGGTACGACCGTCATTGGCATACAGGCTGCCGTGACCGGCAGTGAACACCTCGTCGATGTACTTCTTCACGGTCCACGGCGCGCCCATCCACCAGCCGGGCATCTGATAGATCACCACATCGGCCCAGAGGAATTTCTCTACCTCTTCCTGGGCATCGTAGCCGCCATCGATGAACGTCTGGCGCACATCGAAGCCGGCGCGGTCCAGGTGAGCGATAGCCGCTTCGTGCAAGGTCGCGTTGAGACGGCCTTCGGAGTGAGCGAACTGTTTACCACCATTGAGCAGAAGGATCTTTTTCATACTGGCCTCCACGGCCGAATCAAAAATTGATGCCGGCAGGTTAGAGGCTCGCGGGGGCGGGATACAGCGGTGACGGGGCAAAATACAATTGACCAGAAGTCACGAATGAGCAGTACATTATTGCCGTAGAATAGCGTCACCCCCATCACCGAGTAGCGCCCCATGAGTGAGCCGTTCGCCTTTATCCTCAAAGCCAAGACCCGCCCGGAAATGGCTGATGCGTTCGAAAACCTGTTCCGTCCCTACGTCGAGCCAAGCCGCCAGGAACCCGGCTGCATCGAATACCACATGCTGCGCGACCAGCAGGACCCGAGCCTGTTTGTGTTCTTCGAAGTGTGGGCCGACAAGGCCGCGCTGGACGTGCACTCGGCCCTCCCGCACATGGCTGCCTTCTTCGAAAAACGCATGGATTACCTGGAGCGCGATTTCGATATCCAGAGGGTCGACATGCTCAGCGCTTCGTCCGCTAGCCGTTGATCAGCAGGTGGCCGCCGAGGGCGGCCAGCCCGATGAAAAAGCAACGCTTGAACAGCAGCGCGCTGATCCGCTGACGCAGCCACTGGCCCGCCAGCATGCCGAGCAAGGCAGGCGCCAGCATCAGCAGCGACGCCCCCAGCGCCTGGCCACCCAAGGCATCCTGCCCGGCCAGGCCCAGGGCCAAGGCCAGGGTGGACACCGTGAACGACAGGCCCAGGGCCTGGATCATCTGCTCGCGGTTCAAGCCCAGGCTCTGCAGGTAAGGCACCGCTGGCATCACGAACACCCCGGTCGACGCCGTGACCACACCCGTGACCAGCCCGCAAATCGGTCCCAGCCAGCGCTCGTGTCCCGGTGCCACCTGCAGGCCCGGGCCGACCACCCCATACAACGCATAGACCAGCAAGGCGGCACCCAACGCGTGCCCAGCCCAGGGGCCACTGCTGATTCCCAGCCAGGCGCTACCCAGCAAGGTGCCGACAAAGATCAATGCCAGCATTGGCCCCAGACGGACCAACAACCCTCGCAGGTGCCCGCCGCTGGCCAGCTGCCACAGGTTGGTGAGTGTGGAGGGCACGATCAACAACGCGGCAGCCTGCGCCGGTGGCATAGCCAGGCCCAACAGGCCCATGGCAATGGTCGGCAGGCCCAGGCCGATGACCCCCTTCACTGCGCCAGCCAGCAGAAAGGTCAGTACAACCAGCAACGAGAGTGCCGGGCCAATGTTCTGGTAGAAAGCGAGCAAGGTAGTCATGGGCCGATGATGGCGCGCCCTGGGCGATGTGAGAATCTGCCATATACTCAGCCAGCCTCTTGCCCGGACAGAGCCACATGCATTTCGACCTGATCGACCTCAAGCTGTTCCAGCACACCCTGGAGTGCGGCAACATCACCGCCGGCGCCAGCCGCAGCCATCTGTCACTGCCAGCAGCCAGTGCGCGCATCCGCGCCATGGAAGCATCGCTGGGCATTCCCTTGCTGGAACGTAACCGCCGTGGCGTACAACCAACGCCGGCTGGCCAGGCACTGTTGCAGCATGCACGGCTGATAACGCAGCAGGTCGAACGCCTGCAGTTCGATCTGGGCCTGTACGCGCAAGGGCAGCAAGGCCAGGTGCGCCTGCTGTGCAACACCGCAGCGCTGACCGAATACCTGCCCGAACTGCTGGCCAGCTACCTGGCTGAAAACCCTGGAGTCAGCGTGGATGTGCAAGAGCTGCCAAGTTTGCGCATCGTGCAGGCAATTACCCAAGGCATGGCCGACCTGGGCATCGTGTCCACAGCCGCCCCCAGCGAGCACCTGCAGACCCGGCCGTTTCGAGACGACCCGCTGGTGCTAGTGACGCCACAGGGCCACCCCCTGGCCAGTGCGCTGACGCCAAGTTTCGTCGACAGCCTGGCCCATGGCTATGTCGGCCTGGGGGCCGGCAGTGCACTGGGGTTGTACCTGGAAGAGCAAGCGCTGCACGAGGGGCAGCGCATGCAGGTTCGGGTACGAGCAGAGGGGTTTGATGGGGTAATCCGCATGGTCGCGGGCGGGGCCGGAATCGGGGTGGTGCCGCTGGCAGCGGTGCAGCGCTGGCAAGGGATGCTGCCGTTGCACTGGGTGGCGCTGCAGGAGCCATGGGCCAACCGCCGGCTGCTGGTGTGCGCGCGGGATTTCGCGGCATTACCAGGCTATGCCGCCGGACTGGTATCCGCCCTTACCCACTGACAGCCTTCGCTGGAAGGCCTGCTTCCACAAACGCGTCCGCGTACCGCTCGGACCGTGAAGGTATTGATACCCCCCTGGGGTATTCGTGAAAGGGTACGGCGACCTCCTACTTCAGATATGAACGCAGCAACGCTGCCACCTTGTCTGCCTCGTCCTGCCGTTCCTCGGCACTCAGGCCGTCCGCCACGAGGTGATCGCGGATGTGCCCTTCCATCACCTCGGCCATCAGCCCGTTCACCGCGCCGCGCACGGCAGCGATCTGCTGCAGGATCGCCAGGCAGTCCTTGTCCTGCTCCAGCGCCGTCTCCAGGGCGGCGGCTTGGCCTTTGATCTTGCGCACCCGGGTCAACAGCTGCTTCTTGCTCTTCAGGGTATGTGCCATTGGGTTTCACGCCATGCTAGGTATACTGGGGTATAGTATTTTTCTCGATCTTCCGGGAGCATGATAAACCATGGCGACACAAACCTCAGACCGCTGGCAGCACAGCCACCAGTTCCACACCAGCAACCTGGGCGCTGAGCGCAAAACCCGCCTGGCGGTTTGGCTGACCGCAGTGATGATGGTGGCGGAGGTTGCCGGAGGCTGGTACTTCAACTCCATGGCGCTGCTGGCCGACGGCTGGCACATGAGCTCCCACGCCCTGGCACTTGGCCTGTCCTTGCTGGCCTACGCTGCCGCTCGGCGCTATGCAGGTGACCGGCGCTTTGCCTTCGGCACCTGGAAGATCGAAATTCTCGGCGGCTACTCCAGCGCATTGCTATTGCTGGGCGTGGCCGGACTGATGGCGTTCCAGTCGGTGGAACGGCTGTTGGTGCCGGGACAGATCCACTATGACGAGGCCATCTTGATTGCCGTGGCGGGCCTCGCCGTCAACCTCATCTGCGCCTGGCTGCTACGCGATGACCATCATCATGACCATCACCCTCACAGCCACGATCATCACCATCACCACCACGACCTGAACCTGCGCTCGGCCTACCTGCATGTGATGGCCGATGCCGCCACTTCGGTGCTGGCCATTGCTGCCTTGCTGGCCGGCAAGTTCTGGGGCGCCAGTTGGCTCGACCCAGCGATGGGCCTCGTCGGTGCGCTGCTGGTCGCGCTGTGGGCCCGTGGCCTGCTGCGCGATACCGGGCGAGTGTTACTGGACGCCGAGATGGACGCCCCGGTTGTGGCGGAAGTCCGCGCAGTGGTCGCGCAATTGCCGGTGCCGGCCAGTATCACCGACCTGCATGTCTGGCGGGTGGGCAGGGACCAGTACGCCTGCATTCTTGGCCTGGCCACCCAGGCCACATTGAATGCCGACGGCGTGCGCCAGGCCCTGGCCGTGCACGAAGAGTTGGCGCACATCACTGTCGAGGTAAACCGCCTGCCATAGCGCGACCAGACACCTGGACGTCGAGCCCAGGCAACTGCGGCGCGGCCGTTGGGCCTATGGTGACCCGTCATTCAGCCAGTCACCAGGAGTTGTGCCATGTCCGATTTCATCACCGTCCTGCGCGAAACCTGCCCGACGCCGGTCGTGGACGCCACCAAGTGGAAGCGCATCGGCGGCGATCCGCACACCGTCAACCTCAATGCCTACCTGTCGGCCGACGGCAGCAAGATCATGGGCACCTGGATCTGCACCCCGGGCAAGTTCGAGGTCAACTACGATAAATGGGAGTTCTGCCACTTCCTCGATGGCTATTGCATCATCACCCCGGAAGGCGAAGAACCGAAACACCTGAAAGCAGGTGATGTGTTCGTGATCGAGCCAGGCATGAAAGGTACGTGGGAAGTGGTCGAGACTGTCCGTAAGTATTTCGTCTTCGCCTGACTTGCAGGCGCGGGTTTACCTGCGAATGCGGCGGTGAGGCTTCGGCAGCATTTGCGGGTGAACCCGCGCCTACAACGGCCGCGCAATACCTGTGGGCGTGGACAAAAAAAATCGCGGAGCAGGCGCCCTTTCCTCTGGTGCGCAGTTACAGAGGGAAGGCCACCTGGCCCGCGATGAAGTCCACCTCTCGCATCACTCCTTCTTGCGATAACCCTCGACGATGGCCGAGAAGTCCTTGCCACCCTCGCCTCGCAGGCTCATGGCCTGGTACAACTGCTGGGCCACGGCACCGAGAATCACCGGTTGATGTGCCTGGCGTGCCGCTTCGGTAGCCAGCCCGAGGTCCTTGAGCATGAGTTCGGCGCCAAAGCCACCGGTGTAGCCACGCGATGCCGGTGCGGTTTCGATGATGCCCGGCCACGGGTTGTAGGTGTCCGAACTCCAGCAACGCCCGGTCGAACTGTTGATGATGCCGGCCAGCACCTTGGTATCGATACCCAACGCGTTACCCAGGGCCATGGCCTCGGACACGCCAATCATCGAAATGCCTAGCAGCAGGTTATTGCAGATCTTGGCGATCTGGCCGGTACCGACTTCCCCGCAGTGCACGATGTTGCGGCCCATCTGCTCCAGTACCGGCTTGAGGCTGGCGAACAACTCGGTACTGGCGCCGACCATGAACGTCAGGGTGCCGGCCGCCGCGCCGCCAGTACCACCGGAAACCGGCGCATCCCCCATGTCCACACCCTTTGCCGCTGCGGCCTTGGACACATCACGTGCGGTCTGCGGGTCGATGGTGCTGCAGTCAACGGTCGGCGTGCCAGGGCGAATGCCGGCCAGTACGCCGTCCTCGCTCAAGTACACGCTGCGCACATGGGCTGCGGCCGGCAGCATGGTGATCACCAGCTCGCTGTTGGCCGCCGCGTCCTTGGGCGAGGGGCTGATCTGCCCGCCCAGTTCTGCCAGCTCGGCCAGCACGGCCTTGTTCAGGTCGAACAGGTTCAGCTGATGCCCGGCCTTGATCAGGTTGCGGGCCATGGGCGCGCCCATGTTGCCCAGGCCGATGAATGCGATACGCATGACGTACTCCTTAGCGCAGGCTAATGGTGGTGTTCACACCGTCGTTGACGCTGTCGTCATCGAACCAGCGAGCAGTGACGGTCTTGGTCTGAGTGTAGAACTGCACCACTTGCTTGCCGTACGGCCCGAGGTCACCGAGTTTGGAGCCACGCGAGCCGGTGAAGCTGAAGAACGGGACGGGGACCGGGATCGGGATGTTGATGCCGACCTGGCCAATATCGATTTCGCTCTGGAACTTGCGGGCCGCAGCGCCGCTCTGGGTGAACAGGCCGGTACCGTTGCCGAACGGGTTGGCGTTGACCAGGGCGATGGCCTCGTCGAGCGTATCGACTTCCAGGGTCACCAGCACCGGGCCGAAGATTTCCTGGGTATACACCTGCATGTCGGTCTTCACGCCCGAGAACAGGGTTGGGCCGACGAAGTTGCCTTGCTCGTAGCCCGGCACCTTGACGTCACGGCCGTCAAGTTCCAGCTTGGCGCCTTCCTTGATACCGCTTTCGATCAGGCCCAGCACACGCTCTTTGGCACGCTTGGATACCACGGGGCCAACGTCGGTGCCCGGCTCACAGCCAGCATTGACCTTGAGTTTGCTGGCGGCCTCCTTGATATCCGGCAACCATTCGCGGGCCTTGCCCACCAACACCGCCACCGAGGTCGCCATGCAGCGCTGGCCCGCCGCGCCAAAGGCAGCACCCACCAGCGCATTGATGGTTTGTGTGCGGTTGGCATCAGGCAACACCACCGCGTGGTTCTTGGCGCCCATCATTGACTGCACACGCTTGCCATGCTGGCTGCCAAGGTTGTAAACGTGCGTGCCGACTTCAGTAGAGCCCACGAAGGAAATCGCCTTGATGTCCTGGTGGGTGCAAATGGCATCCACTACCTGCTTGCCGCCGTGCACCACGTTCAGCACACCGGCCGGTACGCCGGCTTCCAGCGCCAGCTCGACCAGTAGCATGGTCGACAGCGGGTCCTGCTCGGACGGTTTGAGCACGAACGTGTTGCCGCAGACAATGGCCATGGGGAACATCCACAGCGGGATCATTGCCGGGAAGTTGAATGGGGTGATGCCAGCGCATACGCCGATCGGCTGGCGCAGGGTGTAGGTATCGACACCGCCGGCGACGTTCTCGGCAAATTCGCCCATCTGCAGGGTGCCAATGGACGCCGCGTGCTCGACCACTTCCAGGCCGCGGAAGATATCGCCTTCAGCGTCGGCCAGGGTCTTGCCCTGCTCGGCGCTGAGCACCTGGGCAATGCGTTTGGTGTGTTCGCGGATCAGCGCCTGCAGCTTGAGCATGATGCGCATGCGCGCGCCGATCGGGGTGTTACGCCACGTCTGGAAAGCGCGGTGAGCAGCGGCCACGGCTGCTTCGACTTCTTCGACGGTGGTGAACGGTACGCGCGCCAGCACCTCTTGGGTGGCCGGGTTGACGATGTCACGCCATTCGGTGGTTTTGGACTCGACCCACTGGCCGTCGATCAGCAGCTTGACCTGCTCGACCTTGGTGCTGTTAGGGGATTGCGGTGCGTTCATCTGCGTTCTCCTTGGAATTGTTGTCGGGACGAGATCGCCAGCGCCGGGCAAACGCGGGGTGGCGTCCTGAGGCTTGTTTCGAGTATAGATGTGCAAACATCCAACAAGAACGCACAAAAAAACCGGATCATCATGCAAAAAGACCTCACATCCCTGAGCGCGCTCAACTGGGACGATTTGAAGTTCTTCCTCGAAGTGGCTCGCACCCGCAAGGCCAGCAGTGCCGCCAAACGGCTGAGCGTGGACTACACCACCGTGTCGCGACGCATCAGCTCGCTGGAGGGCGCGCTGGGCACCTTGCTGTTCGAAAAGTCGCGCACCAACGGCTTTGTGCTGACCGCCGAGGGCCAGCGCCTGCTGGGCTATGCCGAATCGATCGAGAGCACGCTGCACATGGCGTGCGAGCAGGTGTCCGGGTCGGGGGTGGCGTTGTCGGGCCATGTGCGCATGGGCTGCACGGAGGGCTTTGGCAGCTTTTTCATCACGCCGCAGCTAAGCCACTTCGTCGACGCCTACCCGGCAATTTCGGTGGACATCCTGCCGCTGCCGCACTTCATCAGCCTGTCCAAGCGTGAGGCGGACATCGTCATCGCGCTGGAGCGGCCCGAGCATGGGCCTTATGTGTGCTGCAAGCTGTGCGACTACCGCCTGCGGCTATATGCCACCCAGGGCTACCTGGACAGCCACGCGCCGATCCGCCAGGTGACGGACCTGGCCAAACACCCCTTCATCAGTTACGTGGATGATCTGGCGTTCAGCTCCGAGCTGCTGTACCTGGCCAACCTGATCCCCAACGCCAGCGCACATTTGCGCAGTACCAGCGTGATCGCGCAGTACACGGCAGCGCTGCAGGGGCGTGGGCTGGCGATATTGCCGTGCTTCCTCGCCGCGCAGGACCCGCGATTGGTCACGGTGTTGCCGGAGGAGATCGAGGTGACGCGGCAGTTCTGGATGTATTGCCGGGAGGATTTGCGCAAGCTGAAGCGGATTACCTTGCTGTGGGATTACATCCGGTCGGTGACCGAGGCGAATGCGCCGTTGTTGATGGGGCAAACCCGCGAGATGCGCTTTGCCCAGGACTGATGGGCCTGCGCATTTCCGAAGGCAACACAGCCCCTGTAGGAGCGGGCGTGCCCGCGAACACCGGCAAAGCCGGTGCCAGACAGCGCGTTGACTGCTCCCACAGGATATATATGTGACTGCCCGAGCGGCGACGATCAGTAGGACGCTACCACGATGGACACCCGACGGTTCTCGGTACGCCCGGCGCTGGTGCGGTTGTCCGCCACCGGCTGGCTGCTGCCCAGGCCACGGCTCTGAATGTTCTGCGCCTGCATGCCAATCCCCACCAGCGCCTTGGTCACGCTTTGCGCGCGGCGCTCGGACAGCTGCTGGTTATACGCCGCCTTGCCCGACGAGTCGGCATGCCCGTCCACCCGCACGCCCTGGATACCAACGCTGAGCAGCGCCTTGCCGATGCGCTCGACAATCGCCTGGCTCTGGCCATTGAGGCTGTCCAGATCGCTGCCAAACAACACTTTGCCAGACAAGTCGTAGGCCCAACCTTCATCGGTCGGGGTGAAACCTTCGCGCTTGAGCACGGCAATCTGTTCTGGGGTAAGGCCTTTCGGGGGGGCGCTCTGGCAACCCGTCAGCGCCAGCATGGCGAGCAACAAGGCCCAAAGCGGAAAACGTAAAGCGTGCATCACGGGTTCAACTCCTGTTCCTGATTTCGTTGGCGGACCGTTCCGTCTGCGCCAGTTGCCAATGGCCACGGCGTTCGCGCTTGGCCTGGTACATTGCCGCATCGGCGGCATTGAGAAGACTGGCGGGGTCAGCGCCGTCATCCGGGTAATAGGCAATACCGACACTCAGCGAGGTGGAGATACTGCGGCCGCTGTCCAGTTGCACCGGCAGCTTCATGCTGGCAACGATCTTCTCGGCAATGTGTTCGGCGTCCTTGCGCGTATGCAAAGGCGTCAACAGCACGGCAAACTCGTCGCCCCCCAGGCGCGCCACCAGATCGTGCTCGCGCAGTTGGGCGCGCACACGTTCGGCCACGCTGATCAACACCTCGTCACCCACGGCGTGGCCAAGGGTGTCGTTGATCTGCTTGAAGTGGTCGCTGTCGAGGAACAGCAGTGCCAGGTGGTCCTGCTGACTCGCCGCATTCCGCACGCTGCGGCTCAGGCGCCCTTCAAAGAAGGCGCGGTTGGGCAAGCCGGTCAGGCTATCGTGGCTGGCCTGATGGGCAAGGGTCTGGTTTTCGCTCTGCAGGTGGCTATGCCACACCTCCAGTTCATCCAGCAGGGCATTGAAGTCATTACCCAGCTCGTTCAGCTCGGCAATCGGCGCTTCTGGTACGCGCCGGTCGAAGCTGCGCTCGCGGCGGGCAGCATGGGCGACACTGGCCAGGCCACGCAGCGGGCGGGTGATATCGCTGAGCAGGCGCCGCGACAGATACTGGGCAGCCAAGGCGCTGAGGACCGTGCAGAACAGGATACCGGCCAAGCCACTGAGCAGGAACAGCAACAGGCTCCTGCCCTGGCCTGCCAGCTCGATGTGCCCGACCTGCTGTTGCTGGTGCACGATCGGCAAAATGACCGGCTCATCCAGCAAGGCGCTGGCAACCTGCACCTCCAGCTGCGCGAGCATGCCGGTATTGTCGCGTTGCCAGTGCGCCAGTTGCTCGCCCTCGTTGTTGAAGACCTTGGCCTCGGCCACTTCTTCGGTACTGGCAATCAACGCCAGCGACTCATTGGCAGCGGCGCTGTCATCGAACACCACCGCCGCCTCTACCGTGTAATTGATCGAGCGGGCGATCAACTGCAGGTTATGGTTGGCATAGACACGCAGGGCGAGCACGCCCAGCAGGGTGAGGGAGATACCCGCCAGGCCAACGGCAAGCAAGGCGACGCTAAGGTGACCACGGCCCAGCACCGAGCGCAGGGTCGGGCGCACCGTACGCTTGCGGGTCGGTTTCATGGCTGCCCCCCCCGGCGCCGCGACAACTGCAGCACGCTGGGGTGAATACGCACGCCAGAGCGTGCCACCGAGTCGAGATTGACTTCAAAGGCCACCTGCTGGTCGCTGACCCGCAGGCAGAACAGGCTGCCGACCGTGCAGGGGTCATCCGCCTCGCTGATGCTCAGCACCGGGTGGCCGCCGATACGCTGGAACAGCCGATCGCGCTGGCCCTGGTCAAGCTTGCCAATGTAGAGGGCATCGCAGGCCTGGGCGACCTGGGTGTCTTCTGCCAGCAAGCGCCGCACCTGCAGCGGGCGGCCGGACTCCTGGACATGGCCTTTGATGAGATCGTCGGCGTACTCGGTCGGGCCGACCAGGCACAGGCGCAAAGGAGAGGGTTCGACGGGCCAGCGGGCGTAACTGAAGATACCCAGTACTACCTGGGTGACTGCCTTGGCGCGTTGCTGTGCCTGGGCGGCGGTTGTGCCGGAGTCTGCCCGGGCAGCGCCTGCAGAAAGGAACAGGACGGCCAGCAATAGCGAAAGCGCACAGCTTGTCACTCGCCTTGCGGCCACGTTCATGTGGGAAATTCCTTTAAGCCCCTTCCGATATCGGCGCAACGATAGCACATGGCCGCTTTATTGTATGAGCCTGCAGCCACGTGTAATGGGTGTCATGGCCCTAGACCTGCTCGAGCATCAACCCGGAAATACGCCGTACTTTGCGCGCCACCGCTTCTTCGAAAATGCCTTGGCGTGGCTCGACCAGGCTGAAGCAGTGCTTGGCCCGCGTGATACCGGTGTACACCAGTTCCTTGGTCAGCACCGGGTTGAGCGCTTCCGGCAGCACCAGGGCAGTGTGGCTGAACTCCGAGCCCTGGGACTTGTGCACGGTCATGGCGAATACCGTTTCCACTTCGTTGAGCCGGCTCGGCAGAACGAATCGCACACCACCACTGCCATCGTTGCGCGGGAAGGCCACACGCAGCAGCGGCTGGCCATGCTCATCCGGCAGGCGCAGGGCTATACCGATGTCACCGTTCATCAGGCCAAGGCCGTAGTCGTTGCGGGTCACCAACACCGGGCGCCCTTCGTACCAGGGCTGCTGGCTGTCGATCAGACCGGCATTGTGCAGCACCCGCGCCACCCGCTCGTTGAGGCCTTCGACACCCCAGGCGCCCCGGCGCACCGCGCACAGCAACTGGAAATCCTCGAAACCGCGCAACACCTTGCCCGCCCATTGCTCCCAGGCGGGGTCGTCAAAGGCGGTATCAAGTGCCGGCCGGTAACGGCCAAGGGTGCGCAGGTAGCTGCGGTAGCCTTGCGGTCCATCGGTACCGCGGTTCAGGCCGTCGAGTAACAGGCGGTCGAACGCACGATCCTGTTCGTGCTTGAGCGACAGGCTGTGCACGTCAGCAGGCGGCGCGGCCAGCAGGTTGCGCGCCGCGTGAGCATCCTGACGATTGACCAGTCTGGCCAACTGGCCAATCCCGCTGCCCTCACCGAAACGCCGTGAAAACCGCAGCATCACCACTTGCTGAGCCAACGGGTGGCGCTGCTCATCGCCGGCCTTGAGGCCACTGCCGGCCAGCGACTCGCCACTGACCTGCTGAAGCCACGCTGCAGTCGCCGGCGAGTAAAAGCCCTCCTCAGCATCCCGGCACAGGTCACCCAGCACCGCGCCGGCCTCGACCGAAGCCAACTGGTCCTTGTCGCCCAGCAGCACCAGACGCGCCCGCGGCGGCAAGGCATCGAGCAGGTTGGCCATCATTTCCAGGTCGATCATCGACGCTTCGTCGACCACCAGCACATCCAACGGCAACGGGTTGCCAGCATGATGGCGGAAGTGCCGCGAGCCCGGGCGGCTGCCTAGCAGGCGATGCACGGTGCTGACTTCAGTAGGGATTTGCCCGCGTACTTCGGCGCTGACTTGCAGGCGCTCGACTTGCTGGCCAATGGATTCGGTCAGGCGTGCAGCGGCCTTGCCGGTCGGTGCAGCCAGGCGGATGCGCAGTGGCCTGCCCTGCTCCACTGCCGGCGACTGCAGCAACGCCAGCAGGCGCACCACGGTGGTCGTCTTGCCGGTGCCGGGGCCGCCCGTGATGATGCTGAAACCGGCCCGGGTGGCCAAGGCGCAGGCAAGCTTCTGCCAGTCCACCTGGCCAGCTGGCGCGCCGCCCTCGAACAGTTGCGCCAGACGCTCTGGCAGATCCGCAGGCGGTGCTTCGGCCTGACTCAGGCGCTGGCGCAGGGCATGGTCGATGCGCCGCTCGTAACGCCAGTAACGGCGCAGGTAAAGGCGCTCGCCACTGCGTACCAGTGGCCGCGCTTGCTGGCCAGGCGTATCACCTGCGGCCACCAGCGGGCTGGCGATGATGCGCTGAAGCCAGGCATTCAAGTCAAGGTTGGCCAGCAGTTGCGATGGCAGTAGCAGAGGGCCGATAAGGGCGTCACCTTCCGGCGGCAACGACAGGGCGAAATCCGGCTCGGCCAAGGTTTGTTGCAGGTCGAGGCAGACATGTCCGTGCCCCAGTTGGTGGCTGGCCAGCGCCGCTGCCAGCAATAGCAAGGGATCACTGCCGGGGGCACGCTCTTCCAGGAACGACACGAACGCGCGGTCCAGGGCACGTAGCCAGCCCCGCTCAACCCAGCGGTCGAGTAATTGCAGCAGATCAGCGCTGTTGTGCTGTGGTGCCAGCGCCAGCAGGTGCTCTGCGTGCAACGGGGTGGGCAACAGGTCGACAAGGCTTCGGCTCATGGCGCAACTCCGGCAAACAGGTCCTGCTGTACTGGCGCGTGCTCACCACGGAACAGTGCATCGAGGCTTTCGATCAGCTCACGCGGTGGCTTGGCGTGGTACACGCCGTGGCCGCTGCTGCTGGCACCGCGCAGGAAGATGAACAGGGCGCCGCCAACATGGCGGTCATAATCGTAGTCCGCCAGCCGCGCGCGCAACTGGCGGTGCAGGGCCAGCAGGTACAGCACATACTGCAGGTCGTAGCGGTGCTCAAGAATCGCCTTTTCCATGGCCATGGCATCGTAGGCCTGGATGTCCGCACCCAGCCAGTTGGACTTGTAGTCGGTCACGTAGTAACGCCCGTCCAGCTCGAACGCCAAGTCGATGAACCCTTTGAACATGCCGTTTAGCACGGTCGGCTGCGCAGCTGGGCGCGCCAGACCGGGGTGGGTGTGGCGTGCCACCAGGCGATCGAGTTGTTCTGCGTCGACCCGGTGGCTGGCGAACCAGAATTCCATTTCGATCTGGTAATGACGCAGCTGGCCCAGCGTTACGCTCTGGTCGCTGCCCGGCAGCGGCAACGCCTCGCCCAGCAAACGTTGCATCCAGTGGCTCAGGGTGGGGATCCAGCCGGCCCAGTCACGGCGATTGCAGCGCTGGCCAACGGTACGCTCGATCAGCTGAGGGTTACCGCTGACCTCGCTGAAGCCCTCACGGCCTGCCCACTCCAGCAAACCATGGAGGAAGGTGCCGGGGTTAGGCCCCCGTGGGAAGCGATGGATATCGCCGCTGTCGGCCGGGACCTCGCGCAACACCTGGGCATCGGGCACCTCGTCATCCAGCAGTTGCTGGGCCTGCGAGCTGTCGGCGCCGAGGGTCTGATCGCCGACACGAAGGGCACTGTAGGAAGCGATCCACCAGTGCTCGGCAGCCGCATGGCGTGGCCTGCGTGCTGGCAACAGCTCACGTTCGGCGTGTGGCATGCGATACATCTGCTCATCCGCCTGCGGCAGGCCTGGGCAACTGATGTGCGGGCAACTTGCCGCCAGAGCCTGCAACCAGTCCGTCAGCTGCGCCGAGCCAGCCAAGGCAAGGCCGCCCCCCAGCAGGTAGCCAAACGCCGAGCGGTGCAGCTGCGAGCTCTTCTGATTACCGCGCTTGAGGTCGGCGACGCCCAGCCAGCAAGCATGCTGGGCACGGGTCAGGGCCACGTAGAGCAGGCGCAGGTCTTCGGCCAGGCGCTCGTCGTCGGCGCGCTCGATCTGCTCCTGGTCAGGTGTGAGGGTGAGGTGGGCGTTACCTTCGCTGTCATGCCAGGCCAGCGGTAGACGGCTACCATCCACCGGTTTGCTGGTGCAGATGAATGGCAGGTAGACCAAGGGATATTCCAGGCCCTTGGACTTGTGGATGGTCACCACCTTGACCAACTGTTCGTCGCTCTCCAGGCGCAGGATCTGCTCTTCACCGGCCTGACTGGAACTGGCCAGGTGCTCGGCCAGGTGGCGGATAAGCGCCTGTTCGCCGTCCAGCTCGCCAGCGGCCTGCTGCAGCAGCTCGGCCAGGTGCAGCAGGTTGGTCAGCACCCGCTCGCCATCACTGCGGCGAATCAGCGTGCGCGGGAGCTGGAAGTCATGCAGCAGGTGGCGCAACATCGGCAACACCCCCTGGCGCTGCCAGGTGTCGCGGTACAGGCGAAAACGCATCACCCAGCTCTCCCAGACCCGCTCATCCTGGTTAAGCCGGTCCAGCGCAGCCAGCGACAGGCCCAGTGTAAGGCTGGCCAGAGCAGCCTTGAGCAGGCGCTCCGAGTCAGGCTCGGCGCAGGCCTTCAGCCAGGCCAGCAGGTCGTGGGCTTCCTGGGCGGCAAACACCGAGTCCTTGTCGGACAGGTAGACGCTGCGCACCTCGCGTGCGGCCAGTTCGGCGCGGACCATCTGCGCCTCATGGGCATCACGCACCAGGATGGCAATGTCCGAGGGCAAGCAGGCGCGCAACTCGCCTTCGGCATTCTGGAAGCCCGCCGTGCCCTGCTGGCCGCCATTGAGCAAGGCCACAATATGGCTGGCGCAACTGGCGGCCAGTTGCTGGCGGTAAACGCTGCTGGAGACTGGCTCTTCACTTTCCAGCTGCCAGCATTGCAGGGCTGCACTGACTTCACCGTCAATCAGCAGCTGTTCGCCACGCCCCTTGGCGCGCACCTCGATGAATGGCAGCGGGTTGTCATCGGCCTCGCGGAACAGGAATGCACCCCGCCCCGCTTCACGCGCCTCGGCCTGCAGGAACACCTGGTTGACCGCCGCCACCATGGCTTTGCTGGAGCGGTAGTTGGTGTCCAGGCTGTGCAGGCGGCCGCTGGTGGCGCGTCGCGCGGCAAGGTAGGTGTAGATGTCGGCACCCCGGAAAGCGTAGATCGCCTGCTTGGGGTCGCCGATCATGAACAGGCCGGTTTCTGCGCGGTTTTCACTGATCTGGTAAATGCGCTCGAAAATGCCGTACTGAACCGGGTCGGTGTCCTGGAATTCGTCGATCAGCGCTACCGGGAACTGCTCACGAATCAGACTGGCCAGGCGCTCGCCGGCCTCGCTGGCGAGCGCGTGCTGCAAGCGCACGAGCATGTCGTCGAAGCCCATTTCTGCACGCCGGCGCTTCTCCACTTCGAAACGTGCCGATACCCAACTGGCCGCGTGCTCGAGCAGAGGGGCATCCGGGCTGTCCAGGGCCTGCAGTTGTTGCTGCAAGTGCTGCATGGCGTTGAGGGCTGGGTGCTCGGGAGGCTCTCCCTTCCAGGCTTCGGCCATGCCCGCCGGGGTCAGCCGGGTAAAACCGGTGCCCAAGTCGAGCTCTACCAGTTGCTCATCGCTGGCCCAAGCGCAGAGCTTGTCGAACCAGGGCTCGAAGTAACGGGCTTGCATCTTGCGGCCGTCGACCTGTTTGGCGGCCAGCGCATCGCGGCAGATTTGCCGCAGTTCCTCGGCCCACTGTGCCCATGGCGCCTTGATCCGGGCCAACTGTGCGCCACGTTGCTGTAGCGATGCCTGGATCAATGCAGCGGGCTCTGGCCCATTCTGCTGGGCGCGCACACGGCCGAACAGTGGGCGAATGCGTGGCAGCAAAGCGTCGGGGCTCCCCCAGTTGCCGCGCACCCAGGCCAGTGCGTCACCTTGCATCCCATAGCAGAAGCGTCGCCAGTAATCGCGCATGACCTGGCCCAACAACTCGCTGTGGTCGGTTTCCAGGGTCTGGGTGAACAGGCTGCCGCTGTCGAAGGCATGCTCGCGCAGCATGCGCTGGCACCAGCCATGGATGGTCGATACCGCAGCCTCGTCCATCCACTGCACGGCGATTTCCAACCGGCCGGCGCAACGCGGCCAAGTCTCTTGTGGGTAATCGTCACGCAGTTGGTGCAACAGCGGATCGGCGCCTTCCAGCTCGCCACGGAAGAACCGTGCGGCTTCAGCCAGGCGGGCGCGGATACGCTCGCGCAGCTCTTTGGTGGCGGCGTCGGTGAAGGTCACCACGAGGATCTGCGGTGGCAGCAGCTCGCGCTCGAAGCCCTGTTCGCCACCGTGACCGAGGATCAGGCGCAGGTACAGCGCCGAAATGGTGAAGGTCTTGCCCGTGCCGGCGCTGGCCTCGATCAGCTGGCTACCGTGCAGGGGGAAACTCAGTGCCAGAGGACGGTCCTGGGTCATGCGCCTTTCTCCGGGTTGCCCAAGGTCTGCCAAGAGGCGGTGAACAACGGGCGATACAAGGTTTCGCACCAGCCTTCAAACGTTTCGTCAGCAGTGAGTGCTGCAAAGTCCCGGAACTGGCGGGCCAAGGCAATGCTTTCACTCCGTTCGCCAAAACTGGTGCGTTCGTCACCTTCGTAGGCGCGAGCTGCTGCGGCCATGGCTTTATCGGCATCGTCCTGGGCCAACCAAGCGAACGCGGTCTTGGCCGCGACTGGCAACGGCGCGTTCATTGCCGCCTGACGGGCCACCAACAGGTCGCCCAGCAGTTGCGCGGCCAGCGCTTGCGGCAGCGGTGAAAGCAACAGGGTCAGGTCACTGGCTACCAATGCACTGTTATAGGGGTAGCCCGCTGCACAGGCCGCCAAATGCGTAACCCAGGGCGCGATAAGGCGGTGCCACTTGAGGTTGTTGCGCCCGGCACTGATTGTGTTGGGTACAGTGGTGATGCTGAGAAGGCTCTGATCTTCCGCCTGGAACACCCGGCCCAGCCAGCCCTCCAGACGGTGCTGACCGTGCTCGAAATGCACCGGCAAAGCGCCCTCGACCAGCTGTGGCCAGCGTTGCAGCAATTGCTGGTGACGTTGCAGCAGGTCCGGCAGCGGTTCGATCAACTCGTTTTGCAGCAGTTCGCCGAAACCGGCTAGCGGCAGCAAACCGCAGGCCTGCAGGCGTCGGGCCTGGGCGCGCAAGGCCTGTTCGGCGTTGTCCGGTTCGGCCAAGGCGGCGCCAAGCAGGCTTTCACTGGCGCCGTAGCGTTGCAGGGTATCGAGGACGAAGGGTTCTTCGTCCGGGGTCGGCGCTTCCAGCGCCTCGAAGTACACCTTCAAGCGCTGGCTGAAGAAGTGCCGTACCGGGTGGCGCAAGAAGTCATTCAGCTGGTGCAGACTCAGGGCTTCAGCGTCCTGATAAGGCGGCAGGCCCGGCTCGCTCTGCTCGTCAGCCTCACCCTGCTGGTGCAGCACCTGCCATTCATGGGCATAGCTGAACAGTGGACTGCCCTTCTGGAAGTACCGAGGGCTGAACGGCTGCAGCGGGTGCTCCTGGGTCAGTGCGTGCAACAGTTGCTCGCCCGGTTTCGCGGGCTGGCCCTGCTGCGCGTCGGCCAAATGCCAACCCGCAGCGATGTGATCGCGCAACTGGCCGATCAGCACCGAGGCCGGGCGTTCGCTATTGTCGCGAATACTGCGCCCGACCCAGCTGACATACAGTTGGTCACGTGCGGACAGTAGCGCTTCAAGCAACAGGTAACGGTCGTCTTCGCGGCGTGAGCGGTCGCCGGGGCGATAGTCGCTGGCCATCAGGTCGAAGTCCAGCGGTGGCTGCGCACGCGGGTAGTCGCCATCGTTCATGCCCAGCAGGCAGACCACCCTGAACGGGATCGCGCGCATGGGCATGAGTGTGCAGAAGTTGACCGAGCCGGCGAGGAAACGTTGCGACAGCTTGCCCTGATCGAGGCCCGACAGCCAGGCTTCACGCACCACGGTAAGCGGTAGCGGGTCGTGCAGGCCGACGGTCTCGCACACCTCAAGCCAGCTATCGCGCAGATCCTGCAACTGCATCAACAGGAACTCATCACCCTCGTCCTCGGCGAGGAAGAACACGTGCAGCAAGGCATGCAGTCGCTCGCCCCACTGGCTGACGGTGGCAGGCTCGGACAAGGCCTGGCAGGCGACTTCGAGCGCATCCAGCAACGCGACCAGCGGGCCGATCAGTGCCGCGTCCAGGCCACCGATTTCATCGTAGGGCTCAATACCATCACAGGCCTCCCCCACCCCCACGGCATAACCCAACAGCATGCGGCGCAAGCCGAAACGCCAACTGTTCTGCTCGAGCCCGGCGGGCAAGCCCAAGCTCGCCCGCTGCGCGGCGTCAAGGCCCCAACGGATGCCAGCGCCCTCGATCCAGCGGTGCAGCGTGGGCAGATCGTTTTCGCGGATGCCGAAGCGGGCGCGGACTGCCGGCACGTCCAGCAGGTCGAGCACTTCGCTGACCGCGAAGCGGCTGTCAGGCAGTTTGAGCAGGTGCTCAAGCGCGATCAGCAAAGGCTCGCGACCACGCTGGCCCTGGTCTGTCAGGGTGAACGGAATGTAGCGCGGGTCGTTGCGCTGCAACTGGCCGAAGACGGCGCGGATATGCGGCGCATACGTGTCGATGTCCGGCAGCATGACGATTACGTCGCGCGGGCGCAAAGTCGGGTCGGCGCTGAAGCGGGCCAACAGCTGGTCGTGGAGGATCTCCACTTCACGTTGCGGGCTGTGCGCGATATGGAAGCGGATCGAGCGGTCTTTTGTGGTGTCGACTGGCGGCCACCGTTCGCGGCTCTCGGCGAGCGGGCGCAATTCCAGGATGTCGTCCTGCAGTTCGTTGAGCAGCGTGGTGGGCGAACCGTCGCTGAACAGGTCGATGCGGCCGTCGCTGAACACGCCCTGGTAGCTGCCTGGGTCATCATAGCTGTCGAGCAGGTTGATGTAGTCGCGGCCTTGTTTACCCCAGGCTGCCAGCAATGGGTGGGCATGCTGGTGCAGCGTGTGGTCATCCAGTTGCAGGGGCATGCCTTGCTTGCGTTGCTGGCGTTTGTACTGGTGGCGCAACAGGTCCTTGTCGGCGACGATATCGGCCCAGTGGTGGCGGCATGGGTTGTGTACGCACAGCAATACCTGACTGAAACGCGACAGGCCTGCCAGCGCTTCCAGGGCCTGGGCCGGCAGCGAAGAGATACCGAACACGATCACCCTCGGTGGCAGCCCTGCAGGCGCCTGCTCCAGGCTGTTGATGCGCTCGATGAAACGTTGGTGTACTCCAGCGCGGCTCTGCGCCATGCCTTGCTCGCCAACATCCTCCAGCAATGCTCGCCACAACTCGGCTTGCCAGCGGTTGCCTGGCGGCAGTACTTTGCGCTCGCCGCGGGCCGTGTTGATGACGTGCTCACCAGTGGCCCAGTCCTTGAGCCAATCGGCGCGGTAGACCTGGTACTGGTCGAACAGGTCGGCCAGGCGCTCGGCTAGCTGGTAGCGCTTGCGCAAGTCACTGTCGTCGGTGAGGAAGCGCCGCAGTGGCTCGAAATGCGGACGCTCGATGAGCGCTGGCAACAGACGCATCAGCCGCCAGGTCAGTGGTGCCTTGTCGAGCAGAGACACTTCGGGAATTTCGCTACGGCCAAGCACGCTGCGGTAGAGCTGCCACATAAAGCTACCGGGCAGTTGCACATCAATGGCAGCGGCAATGCCGCAGCCGCCTTGGTCATCTTCCAGCGGATCTTCAGCCAGGGCCAGCTTCAGCCATTGGGCGATGCCATTGCTTTGCACCAGGGCAATTTCGTTTTCCAGAGGCGCCAGCGGGTAGCGACGCATCCAGCTCACTACCAGGCTACGCAGGTCGTC
This sequence comes from Pseudomonas sp. GLN_2, assembly GCF_043106005.1. NCBI lineage: Bacteria > Pseudomonadati > Pseudomonadota > Gammaproteobacteria > Pseudomonadales > Pseudomonadaceae > Pseudomonas > Pseudomonas sp. GLN_2. The sequence continues at coordinate 22,904 of NZ_JBICMC010000085.1, forward strand.
GAGGCGGTTGCCGTGGACGATCATGAAGCCTGGGTGGAGATGGGCGGTGTTGGGCATCGGGAGGTCTCTGGAGGCGCTGATGGCTGAGAGGGGAACGATATCACGCGCACATGAAACGGCCGAATGCCATCAGGCTGCGGGAGCGGGCACTTCAACGCGGTGCCATCCGCAGCGTGGCACTCCCGATCCATAGGGGAGGCGACATTGGCCTGGAGGGTGTGCGCCCCTGCCTGGCGTTGCCCCCTTCCCCGTAGGAGCGGGTTTACCCGCGAACACCGGCGAAGCCGGTGCCATCTCCTTTTTTGCCCAAAAAGACAAAACCCCTACCTGCATGTGCAGATAGGGGTTTTGCGAAATGAATCTTGACGATGACCTACTCTCACATGGGGAAACCCCACACTACCATCGGCGATGCATCGTTTCACTACTGAGTTCGGGATGGGATCAGGTGGTTCCAATGCTCTATGGTCGTCAAGAAATTCTGTTGCCAGAATGTCCAGATGGACAGCCCAGCGAAT
>NZ_JBICMC010000086.1:0-41747 GCF_043106005.1 Pseudomonas sp. GLN_2
GTGACTGAAAGGCCGCCCCCACAATGGGCCGGGCAATACCTGCGAATGCCCCCGACAATGCCCCCCTGCATAAAACCATTTGCCCCTGCGCAAACCTGCGTCCGGCAAGCCCTTCTTGTACACTCCTCGCATTAGCCCCCACCTGCACATTTTTTTTGGTGAACGCATGATCGAGGTAACCGAGGTTTCCATTGCCGAGCTGCGCGACGCGCTCGAGTCGGGCCGCACGACGGCGGTCGAGCTGGTCAAGGCCTACCTGGCACGTATCGACGCCTACGATGGCGCCGACACCGCCACTGCCCTTAACGCCGTAGTGGTACGCAACCCGGAGGCGCTGAAAGAAGCCGAGGCCTCCGACGCCCGTCGTGCCAAGGGCCAGGTGCTTAGCCCGCTGGACGGCATCCCCTACACCGCCAAGGACAGCTACCTGGTCAAAGGCTTGACTGCCGCCTCCGGCAGCCCTGCCTTCAAGGACCTGGTCGCCCAGCGCGACGCCTTCACCATCGAGCGCCTGCGCGCCGCCGGTGCCGTGTGCCTGGGCAAGACCAACATGCCGCCCATGGCTAACGGTGGCATGCAGCGCGGCGTCTATGGGCGCGCCGAAAGCCCGTACAACGCCAACTACCTGACCGCGCCCTTCGCCTCGGGCTCGTCCAACGGTGCCGGTACCGCCACCGCCGCCAGCTTCAGCGCCTTTGGCCTGGCCGAAGAAACCTGGTCCAGCGGCCGTGGCCCGGCGTCCAACAACGGCCTGTGCGCCTACACCCCGTCGCGCGGGGTGATTTCGGTGCGTGGCAACTGGCCGCTGACGCCGACCATGGACGTGGTGGTGCCCTATGCCCGCACCATGGCCGACCTGCTTGAAATCCTCGACGTGGTGGTAGCCGATGACGCCGAAAAGCGCGGCGACCTATGGCGCCTGCAGCCGTGGGTGCCGATCCCGGCTGCCTCGACGGTACGCCCGGCGTCCTACCTTGAACTGGCGGTGGATGCCAGCGCGCTCAAGGGCAAGCGCTTTGGCGTACCACGCATGTATATAAATGCCGATCCCGAAGCGGGCACCGCCGAGAAGCCAGGCATCGGCGGGCCGACCGGCCAACGCATCAATACCCGCGCCACGGTGATCGACCTGTGGCAACAAGCACGCCAGGCCCTGGAAGCGGCGGGTGCCGAGGTACTGGAAGTGGACTTCCCGTTGGTGTCCAACTGCGAAGGCGACCGCCCAGGCGCGCCGACCGTGTACAACCGAGGCATCGTCAGCAAGGCATTCCTGCATGACGAACTGTGGGAACTGTCGGGCTGGGCCTTTGACGACTTCCTGCGCGCCAACGATGACCCCAAGCTTAACCGCCTGGCCGACGTCGACGGGCTGAAGATCTTCCCCCACGACCCGGGCACCCTGCCCAACCGTGAAGATGACCTGGCTGCCGGCATGGACGAGTACGTCAACATGGCCAAACGTGGCCTGAAGACCTGGGACCAGATCGAGACCCTGCCCGACGGCCTGCGCGGGCTGGAGCAGACCCGTAAGCTCGACCTGGAAGACTGGATGGACAAGCTGGGCCTGGACGCGGTGCTGTTCCCCACCGTAGCCGACGTTGGCCCGGCCGATGCCGATATCAACCCGGTATCGGCCGACATCGCCTGGAGCAACGGTATCTGGGTAGCCAACGGCAACCTGGCAATCCGTCACCTGGGCGTGCCGACCGTGACCGTGCCGATGGGCGTGATGGCCGATATCGGTATGCCGGTGGGGCTGACCTTTGCCGGGAAGGCCTATAGCGACAACGCGCTGCTGAGTTTTGCTGCCGCGTTCGAGGCCACCGGCTCGCGCCGGATGGTTCCGCCGCGCACGCCGGCGCTCGGCTGAGTCTTACAGGGGCCGCAAAAGCAGATCGCGAATTTCAACCATATGTGTAAAAATGCACAAACAGTTGATTTTGCGGTCTGCCATGCCTATCACCCCCAGCGAAGAACGCCAACTCACCCTCACCGTGCTCAAGGCCGCGATCCAGGCCCTGGGCAGCGTTGCCGCGCGCAACATGGAAATACTCCTGCACGACCTTGACCACCCCGAACACTCGGTGGTGGCGATCGTCAATGGTCATCTTTCCGGCCGCAGCGTGGGCAGCCCGATCCTCGCCGCACCGGAGCATGACCAGGGTTTCAAGGCACTGATGCAGGCCTCGGCCGACCAGCACGGCTGTGAGCCGGTGGTGCTGCCCGATTACCCCACTACGCTCAAAGGCCGCACGCTACGGAGTGCCACGGCAATCTTCCGTGACAGCAGCGGCCACCCGTTCGCCAGCCTGTGCGTCAACACCGACGTCACTGGCCTGGATGCTGCCATGAGCTTTCTCCAGCAGTTACAGCCGCTGGGGGCCATACCGGCGGTCAACGAACCGGCCGACATGGAGCTGCTGATGAGCGAGATCATCCAGGCTGCCCTGCAGCGCAGCGGCCAGGGGCGGATGAACAAACAGGCCAAGGTCGAGGCCGTGCGCGTCATGCAGGAGCGCGGCCTGTTCATCGTCAAGGGCGGCGTCGAGAAGGCTGCCAGCGCCCTCGGCGTGACGCGCTACACCATTTACAACTACCTCGAGCAACTACGCGGAGCCAGCCAATGACCTTGCACATTCATACCCCCCTGATCGAATCGCGCCCGCTGTCGTTGGCGGCCGGTCGTAATATCTGGCTCAAGCTCGACGCCCTGCAACCCTGCGGTTCGTTCAAACTGCGCGGTGTAGGCCACGCCTGCGAGGTACACCACGCGCGTGGCGCCCGGCACTTTGTGTCCTCGTCAGGTGGCAATGCCGGTTTGGCAGTCGCCTACGCCGGACGCAAGCTGGGGGTGCCGGTGACCGTGGTGGTACCCGAAACCACCACCGAACGGGCCAAGCAGTTGCTGCACCTGGAAGACGCCAGGGTGGTGGTGCACGGCAGTTCCTGGCAAGAGGCCAACGCCCTGGCACAGACACTGGTAGGCCCGAACGATGCCTTCATCCACCCATTCGACGACCCACTGCTGTGGGCCGGGCATGCCAGCCTGGTGGATGAAGTGGCCGAAGCCGGCCTGAAGCCGGACGCGGTGGTGTTGTCAGTCGGCGGGGGCGGCTTGCTCAGTGGCGTGGTAGAGGGGCTCAAGCGCAATGGCTGGGGCGATGTGCCGGTGCTGGCAGTAGAAACCGAGGGCGCGGCGTCGCTGTATGCGGCCATGCAGGCTGGGCATTCGGTGGAGCTGGAGCGCATCGCCTCGGTGGCCACGTCGCTGGGGGCCAAGCGTGTGGCTGATCAGGCGCTGACGTGCGTGCAGCAGCATCCGGTGCACAGCCATCTGGTCAGCGATCGCGCAGCGCTGGAGGCCTGTGAGCGATTCTTGCTGGACCACCGTGTGCTGGTCGAGCCCGCGTGCGGGGCGGCGTTGGCAGTGGCCTATGATGCCAAGGCACTGGGCGCCTTGCGCAATGTCCTGGTGGTGGTCTGCGGCGGCGCTACCGCAACACTGGAGCAGATCCAGGCCTGGCTGCAGCAGGCAGACTGAAGCTGCCATCTGTCGGGGGTGATTACGACAGTCACATGCACCTGATCTACTAGGCTCGCCGCAACCGAAAAAGCCCTCGAAATAGCGTCAACCCTGACGAAATGCGTATCCCGCCCTTTCGGTCTGCGGCAAGTGAAGGCACAATGCGTGTCCTTTTTTTGGCCGGCCTGGCCGGGGGCCTTTAAATGATCAAGACGCCGTATTACCTCATCGATAAAACCAAGCTGCTCAGCAACATGGAGAAGATCGCCTACGTGCGCGAACACTCCGGTGCCAAGGCGCTGCTCGCCCTCAAGTGCTTCGCCACCTGGTCGGTGTTCGACCTGATGCAGCAGTACATGGACGGTACCACCTCGTCCTCCCTGTTCGAGCTCAAGCTCGGCCGCCAGAAGTTCGCCGGCGAAACCCATGCCTATAGCGTGGCCTGGGCCGACGACGAGGTCGAGGAGATGCTTGAGAACTGCGACAAGATCATCTTCAACTCGATCGGCCAGCTGCAACGCTTTGCCGAACAGTCCGAAGGCAAGGTGCGTGGTCTGCGCGTCAACCCGCAGGTCAGCAGCTCCGACTACCTGCTGGCCGACCCGGCCCGCCCGTTCAGCCGCCTGGGCGAATGGGACCCGGCCAAGATCGAACAGGTAATCGAACAGATCTCCGGTTTCATGTTCCACAACAACTGCGAGAACGGTGACTTCGGCCTGTTCGACAAGATGCTCACGCACATCGAAGAGCGATTCGGCCACCTGCTGCACAAGGTCGAGTGGGTCAGCCTGGGTGGCGGCATTCACTTCACCGGTGAAGACTATGCAGTAGACGCCTTCTGCGCGCGCCTGAAGGCGTTCTCGGAAAAATACGGCGTGCAGGTTTACCTGGAGCCGGGCGAAGCCGCCATCACCAACAGCGCCTCGCTGGAAGTGACCGTGCTCGATACCCTGTACAACGGCAAGCACCTGGCCGTGGTCGACAGCTCGATCGAAGCGCACCTGCTCGACCTGCTGATCTACCGCCTCAACGCCAAGATGGCCCCCAATGACGGCGAGCATACCTACATGGTCTGCGGCAAGTCATGCCTGGCCGGTGACATCTTCGGCGAGTACCAATTCGACCGTCCGCTGGCCATTGGCGATCGCCTGTCGTTCATCGACACGGCGGGTTACACCATGGTCAAGAAAAACTGGTTCAACGGGCTGAAGATGCCTTCCATCGTGGTCAAGCAGCTCGACGGCAGCGTGGAAGTCGTCCGCGAGTTCGGTTTCGAAGACTACGTTTCCAGCCTGTCGTAAGACCGGCTTTCAAGTAAGGAGCAAAGGGTAAATTGAAGAAGAACGTTCTTATCATTGGTGCAGGAGGTGTCGCCAAGGTGGTGGCCCACAAGTGCGCGCAGCATAACGACGAACTGGGTCGTATCGCCATCGCGTCACGGAACATCTCCAAATGCCAGGCCATCATCGACAGCGTCAAGGCCAAGGGTAGCCTCAAGGTACCCGCCGACATCCAGGCCTTCTCGCTCAATGCCCTCGATGTCGAGGCAACCAAGGCGCTGATCCGCGAAACCGAATCGCAGATCGTGATCAATGTGGGTTCCGCCTTCCTCAACATGTCGGTGCTGCGTGCTTGCATCGATACGGGTGTCGCCTATCTGGACACCGCCATCCACGAAGAGCCGGGCAAGATCTGCGAGACCCCACCGTGGTACGGCAACTACGAGTGGAAACACCTCGAAGAGTGCCAGGCAAAGAACATTACCGCCATTCTCGGCGTCGGTTTCGACCCGGGTGTGGTGAACAGCTACGCCAAGCTGGCGCAGCAGCAGTATTTCGACAGCATTGATTCGATCGATATTCTCGACGTCAATGCCGGTTCGCATGGCAAGTACTTTGCCACCAACTTCGACCCGGAAATCAACTTCCGCGAGTTCACCGGACAAGTGTGGAGCTGGCAGAACAGCCAGTGGACCAGCAACACCATGTTCGAGGTCAAGCGTACCGACGACCTGCCAGTGGTAGGCTCGCAAAACCTGTACCTGACCGGCCACGATGAAGTTCACTCGATTTCGAAGAACCTCAACGTCCCGAACGTGCGCTTCTGGATGAGCTTCGGCGAGCACTACATCAACGTGTTCACGGTTTTGAAAAACCTGGGCCTGCTCAGCGAGCAACCGGTGAAAACCGCCGAAGGCCTGGAAGTGGTACCGCTGAAAGTGGTCAAGGCTGTACTGCCAGACCCGGCCTCGCTGGCCCCTGGCTACACCGGCAAGACCTGCATCGGCGACCTGGTCAAAGGCACCAAGGATGGCCAGCCGCGCGAAGTGTTCATCTACAACGTGGCCGACCACGAAGAAGCCTACGCCGAGACCGACAGCCAGGGCATTTCCTACACCGCCGGCGTACCGCCAGTGGCTGCCGCCCTGCTGGTAGCCCGTGGCGAGTGGGATGCCAAGCGCATGGTCAACGTCGAGGAGCTGCCAGCCGAGCCGTTCCTCAAGGCGCTGGACGTGATGGGCCTGCCGACCCGCGTCAAAGATGAAAAAGGCGATCGTCCTTGGGACGCTGAAGCCTAAGCAACAAACAGAAGGGGTGCCATGCAGCCCCCCTTCTGCTTTCCAGGTCCAGGATCGCCACAGGCCTGAAAACAAGCACGTAACCTGTGGGAGCGGGCAAGCCCGCGAAGAGGCCGGCGCAAGATCACCCTCTACTTGCGGGCCTCCAGAATCAGGTTGAACGGCGTCTGCGTCGCCCGCCGGAACCTGCTGAACCCTGCCTCCTCGAAGACCGCCCGCAATCGCGCCTCCCCGGCCTGCGCACCCAACCCCAGCCCCACTTCCTGCGACAACGAATTGGGCGTGCAGATAAACGTCGACGCCGCATAGAACAAGCGCCCGACCGGTGTCAGGTTACCCTCCAGCGAGTCCTCGGCATAAGGCTCCACCAGCATGACCGTGCCATCCGCTTTCAAAGCATGGTAGGCATGCCTGGCTGCCCCGACCGGGTCACCCATGTCGTGCAGGCAATCGAAGAAGCACACCAGGTCATGGTCATGCCCCGGGTACTCCTTGGCGCTGGCCTGCTGGAAGCTCACCCGCGACTCCAACCCCGCTTCACGCGCACGCGCGTTGGCGGTGACGATCGAAGGCTGATGATAGTCGTACCCCACGAAGGTCGACGCCGGAAACGCCTGCGCCATCACCAGCGTCGAGGCACCATGACCGCAGCCCACATCCGCCACCTTGGCGCCCGCCTGCAGCTTGGCCACCACACCCTCCAGTGCCGGCAGCCAATCCGCTACCAGGAAGGTGCGATACCCCGGCCGGAAAAACCGCTCGGTACCGCTGAACATGCACGGGTGGTGATCGCCCCAGGCCAACCCGCCATCGCCGCGCATGGCGGCTACCAGCTTGTCCTTGTCATGGAACAGCGCCGCCACCACTGACGCGCCGCCGGCCATGTAGGCCGGGGAGTCCTCCAGCGCCAGGGCCATGGCCTGTTCTTCAGGCAGCACAAAACTACCCTTGTCATGGACCATGTAGCCCGATGCCGCCTGGGCATTCAACCATTCGCGCACCAGCCGCGGGTGGCAGCCGGTCTTTTCCGCCAGTTGCTCAGGGGTGACCGCCTGGCTGTCGGCCATGGCCCGGTACAGCCCCAGTTCATCGCCGAGAATGACATTGGCCAGCGTCGCCGCTGCGCCCATGTCGCCCACCAGCTTGCCCATGAAATCGTGAAGCCTTGCCTCGTCCATGACCTGCCCTCCTCTGCAAGAAGGCCATCGCCAACGAGGGACATCCGCTCCGGGAAGGCGGTGGTCGGTTCAAGGGTTTTCGTTCGCGGTACAACGCGCTAACGCGAGCTGTCAGTAAGTTTAGATGCTCTGCCTGGGCGACGTGGAATAACGGCCATATGGTCCACGCGCACATCCTTCAGGTCACAATTCCTAAACAACGATGTGACATTTTTTTTCAGCTTTCCTATCAAGGAGCTGTCAAATGAAGGTCACGGTTTTCGGAACCGGTTATGTCGGCCTGACCCAGGCGGTGTGCCTGGCCCAGGTAGGCCATTCGGTGTTGTGCATGGATGTCGATGCCGATCGGGTGGCCAGCCTGAGTGAAGGCCATTGCCCGATCTTCGAGCCCGGCCTTGCGCCGCTGCTGGAAAAGAACCTCGCCTGCGGTCGGCTGCGCTTCACCACGGATGCCGCAGTGGCTGCCAACCATGCCCGGTTGCAGTTCATTGCCGTCGGTACTCCGCCGCAAGCCGATGGCAGTGCCGACCTGAAGCACGTTTTCGCCGTGGTCGACAGCATCCTCGAGCATGCTGACGGGCCCAAAGTAATCGTCAACAAGTCCACCGTGCCGGTGGGTACCGTACACCGCATCAAGGCACGCATCGCCCAGGCCGTGGCCGATACCAGCCGCTTCCAGGTGATCAGCAACCCGGAGTTTCTCAAGGAAGGGTCTGCGGTGAATGACTGCATGCGCCCCCAGCGCATCATCATCGGCGGCGCAGAAGCGGCCGAAGTGGAGTTGCTACGCGAGCTTTACCTGCCGTTCAACCGCAACCGCGAAAAGTTCATGGTCATGGACGCGCGCAGTGCCGAGCTGACCAAGTACGCAGCCAATTGCATGCTGGCCACCAAGATTTCCTTTATCAACGAAATCGCCAACCTGGCCGAGCACCTGGGGGCCGACATCGAAATGGTGCGCCGTGGCATCGGCTCGGACCCGCGCATCGGTTATGACTTCATCTACGCCGGCTGCGGTTTTGGCGGCTCGTGCTTCCCCAAAGACCTGCAAGCCCTGCGCCACAGTGCCGAGGCAGAGGGCTTCGAGACGCAGTTGCTGCGCGCAGTAGAGTCGGTCAACGAGCAGCAGAAGGGCCGGCTGTTCAGCAAGATCCAGCGCCACTACCCTGGCGGCCTGCGGGGCAAGGTGTTTGCCCTGTGGGGGTTGTCGTTCAAGCCTAATACCAATGATATCCGCGAAGCCTCCAGCCGGGTCCTGCTGGAAGCGTTGTGGTCCGCGGGCGCACGAGTGCAGGCCCACGACCCTCAGGCCATGGAAGAAATCCGGCGCCACTACGGCCCGCGTGCCGACCTGCAACTGGTGCCCTGCAAGGACGATGCGTTGCGGGGCGCCGATGCCCTGGTGATTGTCACCGAATGGCAGGACTACCGTGTGCTCAACCTGGACGAGGTGCCGCAGCAGTTGGCCGACCGGGTGGTGTTCGATGGCCGCAACCTGTACGAACCCGAGCACATGGCCTCGGCAGGGCTGACTTACTACGGCATCGGACGTGGCAAGATTGCGCCAGCTTGACTGCAATGATTACCGGCTGGCCACTCCCTGGCTGTCAGCCGGTCTTATCGACTCAGGGCGCTGTGGACTGACAGGCGGCTCAAGCTGCAGCACCTCGTTGGTATATGCCCACTCCTTCTCTAGCTGATCCGGGTGGTCGTTCAGGCGGATGCCATAGGACGGGATGATCTGTTTGATCTTGGCCTGCCACTCGGGCGACGCCACCTTGTTCTTGAACACCTTGTTCAACACGTCGAGCATGATAGGCGCAGCGGTCGACGCACCGGGTGAGGCCCCCAGCAAGCCGGCGATACTGCCGTCCCTGGACGTCACCACCTCGGTACCGAGCTTGAGCACACCGCCCAACGCTTCGTCTTTCTTGATGATTTGCACCCGCTGGCCCGCCTGCCACAGCCGCCAGTCTTCTTTCTTCGCCTCGGGGAAGTAGGTGCGCAGCGCTTCGAAGCGGTCATCGTCCGATTGCAGCACCTGCCCGATCAGGTACTGCACCAGGTCGAACTCGCGTACCCCTACCCGCACCATCGGCCAGGCATTGTGCACGCTGGTACTGGCGAGCAGGTCGAGCAATGAGCCCTGCTTGAGGAACTTGGTCGAGAAGGTGGCGAACGGCCCAAACAGGATCAGGCGCTTGCCATCAAGTACCCGGGTGTCCAGGTGCGGCACCGACATGGGCGGCGCACCGGTTGCGGCAATGCCATAGGCCTTGGCCATGTGACGCTGGGCGATAGCCGGGTTGTCAGTGACCAGGAACGAGCCACCGACCGGGAAGCCGCCATAGTCCTTGGCCTCGTCGATACCCGACTTCTGCAGCAGCCGCAGTGCCGCCCCGCCAGCGCCGATGAACAGGAACCGGGCATCGGTGGCTGCCTTGCTGCCATTCTTCAGGTTCTTGTACTCGACGTGCCAGGAACCGTCGTCGTTACGGGTGATGTCCTGCACTTCGCTCGACAGCTTGAGATCGAAGTTCGGCCGCGTCTGCAGGTAACCCACATACTGCCGGGTGATCTCGCCAAAGTTGACGTCGGTGCCGATCGGCGTCCAGGTCACGGCCAGCTTCTGATTGGGGTCACGCCCTTCCATCATCAAGGGTACCCACTTGCGGATCTGCTCGTGGTCTTCGGAATACTGCATGGGTTTGAACAGGGGGCTGGCCTGCAGCGCCTCGTAGCGCTTCTTCAGGAAGCGGATATTGTCATCGCCCCAGACAAAGCTCATGTGCGGGGTGGTGTTGATGAACGAATGCGGGTTTTTCAGCACGCCCTGTTTCACTTGCCAGGCAAGGAACTGCCGGGTCACCTGGAAAGATTCGTTGATTTCCACCGCTTTGCTGATGTCGATCTTGCCGTCTTTTTCCGGCGTGTAGTTCAGCTCAGCCAGGGCCGAGTGGCCGGTACCCGCATTGTTCCAGCCGTTGGAGCTTTCTTCGGCCACCTTGTCCAGGCGCTCGACCATTTCCATCGACCAGCCGGGTTCCAGTTCGTTGAGCCACACAGCCAAGGTGGAACTCATGATGCCGCCGCCTACCAGCAGCACATCGACCTTTCGGGTTTCTGCAGCCTGGGCATTGAGCATAGCGATTGCCCACGCCAGACCGGCCAGCGCCAATGTTGGCTTGATGGTGATCGTCATAACCTCTCCCATGCCTCGTTGCCTGCAAGACTCAGCCAAAGCTTAGCTGACGGTTAGGGTCGGGCATGGCTGGCGCAAACTGCTTGCAATCCATCAAATCTCAAAATACTGTATGAATATTCAGTATTGCGAGACAGCGCCATGCAACTCATCGCCAAACTCGGCATCCTGGCCGATGCCGCCAAGTACGACGCATCTTGCGCCAGCAGCGGCGCGCCCAAGCGTAACTCGCGCGGCGCTGACGGCCTGGGCGCTACCAATGGCATGGGTATCTGTCACAGCTACACCCCCGACGGCCGCTGCGTATCACTGCTCAAGGTACTGCTGACCAACTTCTGCCTGTATGACTGCCAGTACTGCGTCAACCGCCGCTCCAGCAACGTGCCACGCGCGCGCTTCAGCCCCGAGGAAGTGGTACGCCTGACCCTGGACTTCTACCGGCGCAACTGCATCAGCGGCCTGTTCCTCAGCTCCGGCATCATCCGCTCGGCGGACTACACCATGGAGCAGCTGATCCGTGTGGCCCGGCTGCTGCGCGAAGAGCACAGCTTCCGCGGCTACATCCACCTAAAGGCCATCCCCGATGCCGACCCGCTGCTGATCGAAGAGGCCGGGCGCCTGGCCGACCGCCTCAGCGTCAACATCGAACTGCCCACCGACGCCAGCCTCAAGCGCCTGGCGCCGGAAAAGCAAGGGCGCACCATTCGCCAGGCCATGGGCGTGATTCATCAGGGCCAGCAGGCCGTGGCCAACGAGCCCAGGGCGCCGCGCTTTACCCCGGCCGGGCAAAGCACCCAAGTCATCGTCGGCGCCGACAGCACCGACGACAGTACGTTGCTGCGCAATGCCGAGTCGCTGTACCAGGGCTACGGCCTCAAGCGCGTGTACTACTCCGCCTTCAGCCCGATCCCCGACAGCCCCGGCAGCGTGCCCCTCGCCGCACCACCGCTGCTGCGCGAACACCGCCTCTATCAAGCCGACTTCCTGCTGCGTGGCTATGGCTACAAGGCTGGCGAGCTTCTGGGCCACAGCGGCAACCTGGCACTGGACATCGACCCCAAGCTGGCCTGGGCGCTGGCCAATCGCGAAGTCTTCCCGCTGGACGTGAACCGCGCGGAACCTGCGCTACTGGCGCGTATCCCCGGCATCGGCCTGCGCAGCGTACAGCGCCTGGTCGCCCTGCGGCGGGAGCGGCGCATCCGTTATGACGACCTGATCCAGCTGCGCTGCGTGCTGGACAAGGCACGGCCGTTCATCGTCACCAGTGACTACCGCCCCGCCCAGGCCGAGCTGCGCAGCGGCTTGCTGCGCGCGCGCTTGAGTGAGCCGCCAGCGCCCGTGCAGATGGGGTTATGGGGGTGATCGCACTCGACTGCGACGACCTGTTCGCCACCTGGCGCGACCAGGCCCGGGTGTTGTTGAGCCATGGCATCGACCCGTCGGAAGTCACCTGGTCGCAAGGCCCGATGGCGGACCTGCTGGCCGTGCCGGCAGCGCCGCCTGAAGGGCCTGGCCCTTTCCGGGCCAAAGTCCCGGCCGCACTGCTGAGCCAGTTGGAGCAGGCCTCTCGCTACCGTGGCGAACAGCGCTGGAACCTGCTGTATGAAGTGCTGTGGCGCGTCGCCCATGGCGACCGCACGGCAATGCTGGCCGGTGACCGGCTGGGCAGTGAGCTGCAACGGCGCATCAAGCAGGTAACCCGCGAGGCGCATCACTTGCACGCGTTTGTACGCTTCGTGCCGTTGCCTGATGAACTGGCTGAGCATTTGCAACTGGAACTGGTGGCCTATCACGAGCCGGCACACGACATTCTGCACAGTGCCAGCGCGCATTTTGCCGACCGCCTGGGGCGTTTGCGCTGGTTGATTGCCACGCCACAGGATGGCATTCGCTTCGACGGCCAGTCGTTCGACTACCAGCGACAGTGCCCCGAGCCCTGGCGCCAGTGGGCCCGCAACGCCGAAGACCCCGGCGCCGAACTCTGGCGCACCTACTACCGCCACACCTTCAACCCGGCCCGCCTCAACCCGGACGCCTTGCGCCTGCACATGCCTGGGCGGTTCTGGCGGCATTTGCCGGAAGGCATGCTGATACCGCAACTTGAAGGCCTGGCGCGCCAAGGCAAACAGCGGGATGGCCAAGCCCTTGAGGTGGCCTCGCAAACCGGCAAGACCATCAGCAAACCTGCGCGCTCGGCGTAGCCGCGCAACCCGTTGCGGCCCCGTCGGGCACAAGGCCGCTGCTACAGCGAAAACATCATGCTCAACTGAAGAGCCTGGCCAGGCAGGCCAGCTTCTTCTTGTACGAGCGCCGCGCCTCCAGCGCCTGCTCCAGGCTCACCGGCAGGAACCGCGCCTGCTGGTTGGGCTGCATCTGCCCGATCAGGTCGAGGTCGGCACTGATCACCGTGCCGATCATGGCGTAGCCGCCCCCCGACACTGCATCGCGATGCAGGATGATCGGTTCCAACCCTGCCGGCACCTGGATCGATCCGATCGGGTAGCAGCTGTCGACGATATTGGACGGGTCCGACCCCGCACCGAACGGCTGCTCGCGCGGTTGGAAACTCAAGGCGCTGCCGCCTTTGTAGCGATAACCGATGCGGTCCGCTTCGGAGCCAACGGTCCAGGCATCGGTGAAGAAACGTTGCGCTGCAGCTTCGGTCAGGCGGTGGAAGTACAGCCCAGGCACCACCCGCAACACCACCTCGCCCCCCAACGCCTGACGCAGGGCCATGGGCAAGCTTGCACCGGCACGGGTCTTGCCGCTGGGCACGCCGACCGGCAGCAGGTCGCCCACCATCAGTTTGCGCCCATGAAAGCCACCCAACGCGCCCAGCGCGTAGGTGGACCGGCTACCCAGTACCTCGGGCACATCGATGCCTCCGGCCACTGCCAGGTAGGCCCGGGCGCCCGCTGTTGGAAAGCCGAAACGCAACACTTGCCCGGCCCGCACGGCAAACGCCGTGTCCGGGCGCTGCTCGCGGCCATCGAGCAACGCTGGCATCTGCGCGCCGCACACAGCGACCAGTGCGTCCTGCTGGAACTCCAGCTCCGGCCCCACCAGCGCGCACTCCAGGCCCGCAGCGCCGGCCGGGTTGCCCACTAGGTGGTTGGCTGCGCTCAAGGCGTACTGGTCGAGTGCGCCGGACGGTGGAATGCCCAGGTGGTAGTAACCTTCGCGGCCCAGGTCCTGTACAGACGTGGCCAAGCCCGGTTTGAGTACCTTGATCATGCCAGTACCTCCTGCAACGATTTGGGGTAGCCGACCGGGTCGGCGAGGAAGGCGTCCAGGGAAAACGCCACCGGGCGAATGCGCAGGTCGAAGCAGCCATCCTCCACCTCCGCCACCGCCTGGTCGTAGGTGCGGCGGTCGATAGGCTTGAACTGCACGATGTCACCCGGGCGGAAGAACACCATGTGCTCTTTCAGGTAATTCAAGGTCTGATGCGGGTCGTAGATCGGTGCCGGGGTGACGCCGAACATCTGGTAGCCCCCGGCCCCGCGCACCGAGTAGATGCAACCAAAGCAGCCGCCATGGCCCAGGGTGAGCTTGGGCGTATCGGTACGGGGGCGCAGGTACTTGGGCACCTGCAGCTGCCGCTGGCGCTCGACCATCTGGAACATGAACGGCAGGCCGGCAACAAAACCGACCATCGACACGAACCATGGCGCGCCACTGTGGGCGGCGATGAAGGCCTCGACATCGGCCAGGCCGTTGATGCGCGCGGCGTACTCCAGGTCAGTGCTGGTGGGGTCCTGGTGGCGATCCCGAAAGCGCATCAGGGTTTCATGGGTCCAGGGGTCGTTGTACAGCACCGGGATCTCGATGATCCGCGTCTGCAACGAACGCTCGGCCACCGCCTGCGCTTCGGCGCCGCGCACGGCTTCGAGCAGTGCCTCGGGGGCGATACGGTCCGGGTCGAAGCGGACCTGGAACGACGCGTTGGCCAGGCACACATCAAGCACGCCATCCAGGGCCATGCGCTCCACCGCACGGGTGACGGCCATACCCTTGAAAAAGGCCTCCAGCGACATGCTTTCGCTGACTTCGGCAAACAGGTGCTCGTCGGCGCCGAAGCTGTAACGGATCGGGGTTGTAGCAAGCGGTTCGGCCATGACAGTTCCTTTTCTTGGAATCTTTATAGAAAGGCAGGCGAAAACAAGATGCACGGGCTCCGGTTTGTCGGTTTGCCGGATGCCTGACGGGTTCAGCGCGGTGCCCGCACCACGATGCCGGCTGCATCCAGTTCCCTGCGCGTGGCCTCGACCAGGTCCAGCGCGCCCGGGGTGTCACTGTGCAGGCAAATGGAATCGAATTCGATCGCCAGGTCCTGGCCTTCGACCGTGCGCACCACGCCTTGGCGACAAGCACGCAGCACCCGCTCGGCGACGGCCTGGGGCTCGTAGCCACGCACATTGCGGGTAAACACGATCGACCCGCTCAGGTCGTACTCGCGGTCGGCATAGAACTCGCGAATCACCGGCTGCCCCAGTTCCTGGGCAATGCGGCAGATCACCGAACCTGGCATGCAGAACAGCAGCAGTTCCGGCTCGATCACCCGCAGGTTTTCCACCAGCAAGCGCGCGGCTTCTTCGTCACGCGCCAGGTGCATGTACAACGCCCCGTGCGGTTTGATGTGCTGCAGACGCACGCCCTGGGCACGAGCGATTTCACGCAGCGCGCCCAATTGATAGAGCATGTCGTCCACCAGTTCCTGCGCCGAGGCATTGATGTGCCGGCGGCCAAAGCCGACCAGGTCGCGGAAACCCGGGTGTGCTCCCACCGCAACCCCAAGGGCCTTGGCGCGCTCGACGGTGCGGCGCATGGTGCCGGGGTCGCCAGCATGGAAACCGGTGGCGATGTTGGCGCTGCTGATGTAGCCCATCAGTTCGTGATCGACGCCGTCGCCAATTGTCCACGGGCCAAAGCCCTCACCCATGTCCGAGTTGAAATCCACTGCTTGCATGACCGCGTCTCCTGGCACTTGTGACTGCATGCAAGCCACGTTAGATTCTCTACTCCCCCTTGGGAAGATCTATAAACAGATGGGGTGTCTTCTGAAAATCAGATACCTCGGGAGCCTACCGTGTCACTCACCTTGCGCCAGGTCCGCTACTTCGTTGCCACCGCTGAAATCGGCCAGATCTCCCAAGCGGCAATCCACCTGAACATCTCCCAGTCGGCAGTGACCACGGCCATCAAGGAGTTGGAAGCGATGCTCGGCGTGCTGTTGTTCCAGCGCTCGGCCCAAGGCATGAGCCTGACCGAAGCCGGCCGGCACTTCTTGAACCGTGCCTACGTCATCCTGCGCAGTGTCGACGATGCGTTGAACAGCCCGCTTCCGGACGTGCGTGCCAGTGGCCTGTTGCGCCTGGCGGCGAGTTACACGGTGATCGGCTACTTCCTGCCGCACCACTTGCAGCGCCTGGAGCACTGGCATCCGGACGTAACCCTGGAGCTGTACGAGCAGGAGCGCAGCGCCATCGAGCAAGGCCTGCTGGAGGGGCGTTTCGACATGGCGGTGGTGCTCACCGCCAACCTCACCCACCCCGACATCGTCTCGGAAACCCTGTTCAACTCCGAGCGCCGGCTGTGGCTGCCCGGGCATCACCCACTGTGCGAGCGCTCGGCCGTGAGCCTGGCCGATGTGGCCTGTGAGCCGTTCATTCTGTTGACCGTGGATGAGGCCGAGCACAGTGCCATGCGCTACTGGGAGCAGGCCGGCCAACGGCCAAGCGTAAGGGTGCGGACCAGCTCGGTGGAGGCCGTGCGCAGCATGGTCGCCAATGGCAGCGGAGTGGCGATCCTGTCGGACCTGGTGCACCGGCCGTGGTCGCTGGAGGGCAAGCGCATCGAGACGGTGACCATCAGCGACCCGGTCACACCGATGAGCGTGGGGTTGGCCTGGCATCGGGAACGGGCATTCAGCCCGGCGATGCAGGCGGTGCGCAATTACTTCCATGATGCGTTTCTGGCACCGCAGCAGTTGTCGGCCCGGCGCTGAGCCTGCCGGGCCTGTCATCAGCGTTTCAGGCAGGTTTCGATGTTCCAGCCATACAACCACTGCACGGCATCGTAGAACTGCTCCTGCGAACGGCCTTCCCACAGCTGGTTGCGCACCAGCCGCTCGATGCCCTTGGCATGGTAAAGCCGCCCCATTTCCCGCGCCGACCACAGCACCCGTGCGGTACGGGGTATGCGGATTGATTCGTACAGGCGCAACGCCGCCTGCAAGTCATGCTCACACGCCTTCACCGCCTCCCCTAGCACCACGGCGTCCTCCAGCGCCATGCACGCGCCTTGGGCCAGGTACTGGGTCATCGGGTGAGCAGCATCGCCCAGCAGGGTCGCCCGCCCTTCTCCCCACTGCTCCACCGGGTCGCGGTCGGCGGTGGCCCAGCGGCGCCAGGAGGTAGGCCGGTCGAGCATCTGCCGGGGCCGCGGGTGAATGCCCTCGAAATACGACAGTACCTCTTCCTTGCTGCCGTCGGTCACGCCCCACTGTTCCTCGTTACGGCTATGGAAAGTCACCACCAGGTTGTACTGCTGGCCGCCGCGCAGCGGGTAGTGCACCAGGTGGCAGCGCGGGCCGGCCCACAGCATCGGCGCGTTGACGCGCAGATCTTCGGGCATGTTCTGCACATCCACCACAGCGCGATACACCACGTGCCCGGTGACCCTTGCCGGGTCGCCAACCATACGCTCGCGGATCACCGACTTCACCCCGTCGCAGCCAATCACCGCGTCGGCCTGGTAGCGGTTGCCCTTGCTGTCGGTCAGGGTCACGCCATGGTCGTCCATCTCCATGCCGGCGATAAGCGTCGAGGTTTGGAAACGGATCAGCGGATTCTGCTGCACGGCTTCAAGGATCGACAGGTGAATGTCGGCACGATGAATCACACCATACGGGTTGCCGAAACGCTGGCGAAAACGCTCGCCGACTTCAACACGCCCCACTTCGTGGGCATCGATGGCGTCCATCATGATCAGGTGGTCGGTAAACACCGAGCGATTGCGCGCAGCATCGCCGACACCCAGCGCATCCAGCGCGGCATAGGCGTTAGGGCCAAGCTGGATACCGGCGCCGATTTCACCGATATGCTCGGCCTGTTCCAGCAGCAGCACCTGGATACCTTGGGCGGTCAGGGCCTGGGCGGCAGCAAGGCCACCGATGCCCCCGCCGACGATGATGATTTTTTGTTGTTGGGCAGTCATGGTTGGGGTCTCCGTACAGGCTGCGGTTTTTATTGGATGAAATCGGCTTGGCGGCCGGGCGCAGCACGCTGGAAGGCGGGTTGCGCCTGGCAGTGGTCGTACACCGCCATCACTCGTGGGTAAGCGTGCAGGTCACAGCCCATGCGTTCGGCGTTCGCCACTTGCGGCACCAGGCAGCAGTCGGCCAGGGTCGGCTGTGCACCAAAGCAGTAGGGGCCTTCGCCATGGCGTTGCAGCAGGGCTTCGAGGGCGGCAAGCCCCTCGGCGACCCAGTGCGCGTACCAACGGTCCTTTTCCTCAGGCCCTACGTTCAGCACACCTTGCAGGTAACCAAGCACGCGCAGGTTGTTGAGCGGGTGGATGTCGGATGCGATCAGTTGCGCCACCTCCAGCACCCGGGCACGCAGCAAGGGGTCGCCGGGCAGCAACGGCGCCTGCGGATAGCGCGCGTCGAGGTAGTCGATGATCGCCAGTGACTGGGTCAGGCTGACAGAATCGTTGTCCACCAGTACCGGCACGCCCCCGATGGGGCTGAGCGCACGGTGCGGCGCCTGGCGTTGTTCACCGGCGCGCAGGTTGACGCCGTGGTACTCCACCTCCAGGCCTTTCAGGGCCAGGGCAATGCGCACACGGTACGAGGTGGAACTGTTGAAAAAGCTGTAGAGCTGCATGGCAGTATTCCTGCGGGTTCAGGGCATGATGTGGGTGGTGGCGGGCAACGCAGTGACAGGTCGCACGCCCTTCAGGAAGATCGCCGCAGCGGCCAGCACCGCAGGCAGCATGAGCACGCTGAACAGCAGCTCGAAGGACAGCCCGGCATCCATCAGCAACGCACCACCAAAGGTGCCGCACACCGAGCCGATTCGCCCTACCCCGTGTGCCCAGCTCACACCCGTGGCGCGGCTGCTGGTGGGGTAGAAGGCTGCAGCCAGGGCATTGGCACCGACCTGCGAACCGCTGATGCAAAAACCCATGCCGGCCACGCTCAGCCCCAGCAGTAGGTAGTCGCCATGGCACTGACCAATGGCGAACAGGCACGCCGCGCCGCCGAGCAAGGCCAGCATCAGCACGTTATGTGGCTCGAAGCGGTCCATGGCCGCCCCCAGGCACAATGCGCCAAGGGTGCCACCGATCTGGAACAGCGCGCTGATCAGCGCCGCCTGGCTCAGGCTCAGGCCGGTGTCACGCACCAGCAACGGCAGCCAGTTGGTCATGCCATAGATGATCAGCAGGCTCATGAAAAACGCCAGCCAAAGCGCCAGGGTGCCGCGGCGTAACGGCGCGGCAAGAATCTGCCGCACCGGCGAATGGCCTTCTACCGCGTCATCGATGCGCAGGCCCTGACAGCCTACGGGCAACACACCAATACGTCGCACAATGGCAAGCGCCTTGCTATCGGCCGGATTGCGGCGCGCCAGAAAACGCACGGACTCGGGCAGCGCAAACCACAATACCGGCAGCAATGCCAGCGGCAGCACCCCTCCCAGGGCCAGCACACTGCGCCAGCCGAAGACTGGCAACAACTGCGCAGCGACCACCCCGCCCAGGGCTGAGCCGAGGGTGAAGCCGCAGAACATGCCGGTTACCATCAAAGAGCGTCGGCGTTGCGGGCAGTATTCGGAGGTCAGGGTAATGGCGTTGGGCATCGCCCCGCCCAGGCCCAGCCCGGTAAGCAGGCGCAACAGTGCAAGGCTGTGCAGGTCCTGGGCGAATGCGGCAGCCAGGCTGAAGACGCCGAAGCAGGCCACCGACAGCAGCAGCACGCGCTTGCGGCCAAAGCGGTCGGCCAAAGGCCCGGCCATGAACGCTCCCAGCATCAGCCCGACCAGTGCTGCACCCAGCACCGGCCCAAGCTCGGCGGCGCCGATTTGCCAGTGCTCGCGCAGCGCCGGGGCAATGAAGCCGATGGCGGCCGTGTCCAGGCCATCGATGGCGGTGACCAGAAAACACAGCAGCAAGACGCGCCACTGAAAGCGCGTCACCGGCTGGCTATCGATGAAGGCTTGTACATCCACGGTGTTGTTTTTATCGGTGGAAGACATGAGCGAAACCTCCGGGCCGGCGCTTGGCGCCGGCCACGTGTTGAACCGGGATGAAAGGCCAGCTGCGCCGGCCCACGGCAATCAGACGACGCGAACGCAGATTTCGCCCAGGCCTTCGACGCCACCCACCATCAGCTCGCCAGCGATCACCGGACCAACGCCTTCGGGCGTACCGGTCATGATCAGGTCACCCGGCTGCAGCTCGAAGAAGCGCGACAGGTAGGCGATGGTTTCCGGCACCGACCAGATCAGCTTGTCGATGTCGCTGCGCTGGCGGTCCTGGCCTTCGACCTGCAGCCAGATGCCGGCCTGCGCCGGATGGCCAACCTGGCTGGCCGGGTAAAGCGGCGCGATGGGTGCTGAGGCGTCGAATGCCTTGCCGATTTCCCAAGGGCGGCCCATTTCGCGCATTTTCATCTGCAGGTCGCGGCGGGTCATGTCCAGGCCCACTGCATAACCGAACACGTGTTCGTTGGCCTGCTCGGGCGCGATGTTGCGCCCGCCTTTACCGATGGCTGCGACCAGTTCGATTTCGTAGTGGTAATTGCTGGTTTGCGCCGGGTATGGCAGCTCCAGGGTCTGGCCGTCGGCCGTCGGTACCACGGCATCGGCCGGCTTGCAGAAGAAGAACGGCGGCTCGCGGTCCGGGTCAAAGCCCATTTCACGAGCGTGGGCAGCGTAGTTGCGGCCCACGCAGTAAACGCGGCGTACAGGGAAGCGCTGGTCGCTGCCGGCGATCGGCAGGCTGGTGGTGGCGGCAGGTTCAAACAGGTAAGTCATGGCAGGGCTCCTTGGATCAATGATGTTCGCGGGCTTCGCGCAGCAGCCCGAGGGCCTCCTGCACCGGCCGATCGGAATAACTGAACAGCACACACTCGTCGTCCGCCTGCAGGCTCAGCCATACCCAGCTGGGCACGACGAAGGTGTCCTTGGGCTCGAAATGGAAGGTCTGCCCACCGATGATGGCGCGCCCCCGTCCCTCGACCACCGAGTACACGGTGGCATCGGTGCAGCGGGCAGTCTTGCCGGCGAATCCGCGTGGCAGCAGCTGCATGCAGGTACCGATGGTGGGCATGGCCCAGCCGCCAGTGGCCGGGTTGACATAACGCAGCTTCACGCCATCCCAGGCATCCACTTCGCCCTGCTGCTCAAGCGTGGCCAGCGCTTCGCGGGTACGCGCATACGGGTAACTGAAAATCGGTGAGGTAGCGCCCTGCACCTCATGGCGTAGCGGCAGCATGTTGGCGCCGTAGCGGGCCAGGCTGTTGCCGTCCGGGCGACTGACTGGCTGCACGGCCTGCGGGTAGTTCTCGGCGAAACCGGCGCCATAGAAGCGCACGGTGGGGATGTCCAGGCCGTCGAGCCAGATCACCGGCTCGCCGCCTTCGGTTTCGCTGGGGTTGCCGTGGTCATGCCAGGTCCAGGACGGAGTGATGATGAAGTCGCCCGGGTGCATGGTGGTGCGCTCGCCGTCCACTGCGGTGTAGGCGCCCTTGCCTTCGACCACGAAACGCAGCGCCGACTGGCTGTGGCGGTGGCTGGGGGCGATCTCGCCCGGCAGGATCAGTTGCAGCCCGGCATACAGGCTGGGGGTGATCGAGGCCTGGCCGCGAATACCCGGGTTTTCCAGCACCAGCACCCGGCGCACCGCCTCTTCGGCGCTGATCAGCTGACCGGCCTCCATCAGGTACGGGCGCACTTCACTGAAGCGCCACAGCGCCGGCACGCAGGTGGTGGTGGGCTGCGGCGGTACCAGGTTGTGCAGCTGTTCCCACAGGGGGAACAGCGCCTGGCTGTCGATGCGTTGATAGAAGTCGGCGCGGGCCATGCCGATGTTGTCGTTGTTATTCATCGCTTCACCTTCGGTGGGCTGGGAAGGGGCGATTGGCAGTGGCAGCGCCCCGTTATGCGACCGATTAAACGCCCGCCAGGCATACAAAAAAAATGATATTTTCATATGCATCCATACTAAAAAGATGATGAGAGGCACGCCATGCACTGGACCCGCCGCCTGCGCCCAAGGCACCTGCAACTGCTGGTGACGCTGGCCGAAACCGGTAACCTCAGCGACACCGCACGGCAGGCCTACACCACCCAGCCTGGGCTGTCGAAGTTCCTCAAGGAGTTGGAGGAAGATGCCGGCGCCCTGCTGTTCGAGCGCCATGCCCGGGGCCTGCGGCCGACCGCCGAAGGTACCCTGCTGGTCAACCATGCGCGGCGCATACTCAGCGAGATGGAACGCGCACAAAGCAACCTGGACGCCCTGCGCGAAGGCAGCACACCCAACGTGGCGATAGGCACCTCACCGGCTTCGGCGCCAAGCCTGGTGCCTGACGCCATCCTGTACTTCCTGGAAAAACACCCGAAAGCGCAGGTATCGCTGCAGGAAAGCACGATGAACGTGCTGCTCGAACGCCTGCAGTTGGGCCAGCTGGATGTGGTGGTCGGGCGGGTCGATAACTACCAGCCCAGCCAGGCCCTGCACAGCGAGATGCTGTTTCGCGAACCCATGCAGGTAGTCGCCCGTCCCGACCACCCGTTAGCCAAGCGCAAGGGCCTGAACTGGGACGACCTGTATCAGTACGATTGGCTGTTGTGGCCGCCTGCCACGCCGATCCGCAACCGCCTGGACACGGCCCTGAGCAACGCCGGGCGCAAGCCGTTGCCGTGCCGCATCGAATCATCGTCGCTGATGGCCAATTTGTGGTTGATGCAGAACAGCGACATGCTGTCGGTGGCGTCCGGGCGGGTGGCCGAGCATTTCCATGGGCGCGGGTTGTTGCGGCAGCTGGATTTCGAGCTGGAGGCCGAAGGCTCGATCGGTATGTGCTGGCGTGATGAACCGCATATCGAAGGGGCAGTACTGGATTTGCTGGAGAGCCTGCGCCAAGCGGCCCGCAGCCCCATTCGCAAGCCGTGACCGGTGCTGGTTTCTGCACGGGCCGAACGTTCAGGCCGCAGCGCCGTCATAACCTGAGCCGGTGCCGACACGCAAAGAGGACGCGAAATGACCCAGCCCGACCCGTCGTACGTCAAATGGCTCGAAGACCGCGCCATGCTCAAGGCCTCCCAGGCGCGCGCCAGCCTGTACTCAGGCCAGTCGCGCCTGTGGCAACAACCGTACGCCGAGGCTCAGCCCCGCCGCGCCACCGAAATCGCCTCGGTGTGGCTGACCGTCTACCCCGACGCCATCATCGCGCCCGAGGGCTGCTCTGTACTCGGTGCCCTTGCTCACGAAGCGTTGTGGAAGCGCCTGTCGGAGATCGGCGTACAGGGCCTGCACACCGGCCCGATCAAACTGTCCGGTGGCATCCGCGGCCGCGAGCTCACCCCCAGCGTGGACGGCAACTTCGACCGCATCAGCTTCGACATCGACCCGCTGTACGGCAGCGAGCAGGAACTGATCCAGATGAGCCGCATGGCCGCTGCACACAATGCCGTGACCATCGACGACCTGATCCCCTCGCACACCGGCAAGGGCGCCGACTTCCGCCTGGCCGAGATCGCCCATGGCCCCTACCCGGGGCTGTACCACATGGTCGAGATCCGCGAAGAAGACTGGACGCTGCTGCCCGAGGTGCCCGCCGGGCGCGATGCGGTCAATTTACTGCCGGCTCAGTGTGACGAGCTGAAGGCGCGCCATTACATCGTTGGCCAGCTGCAGCGGGTAATCTTCTTCGAGCCGGGCGTGAAGGAAACCGACTGGAGCGCCACGCCGCCGATCACAGGCGTGGACGGCAAGACCCGCCGCTGGGTGTACCTGCATTACTTCAAGGAAGGCCAGCCCTCGCTGAACTGGCTGGACCCTACCTTCGCCGCGCAACAAATGATCATTGGTGACGCACTGCACGCGCTGGACTGCCTGGGTGCACGCGGCCTGCGCCTGGACGCCAACGGCTTTCTCGGCGTGGAAACCCGCGCCAGCGGCACCGCCTGGTCGGAAAGCCACCCGCTGTCGCTCGTCGGCAACCAGCTGATCGGTGGCATGATCCGCAAGGCTGGCGGTTTCAGCTTCCAGGAGCTGAACCTGACCCTCGATGACATTGCGCAGATGTCCAGGGGCGGTGCCGACCTGTCCTACGATTTCATTACACGGCCGGCCTACCAGCATGCGCTGCTGACCGGCGACACCGAGTTCCTGCGCCTGATGCTCAAGGAGATGCACGCCTTCGGCATCGATCCGGCCTCGCTGATCCATGCCCTGCAAAACCATGACGAGCTGACCGTGGAGCTGGTGCACTTCTGGACACTGCACGCGCACGACATGTACCTGTACAAGGGCCAGACCCTGCCTGGCAGCATCCTGCGCGAACATATCCGCGAAGAGATCTACGAACGGCTGTCGGGGGAGCATGCGCCGTACAACCTGCGCTTCGTGACCAACGGCATTGCCTGCACCACCGCCAGCCTGATCGCCGCTGCACTGGGTATCCGCGACCTTGAACAGATTGGCGTAGCGGATATCGAGCTGATCAAGAAGGTGCACCTGCTACTGGTCATGTACAACGCCATGCAGCCGGGGGTAGTCGCCCTGTCCGGCTGGGACCTGGTCGGTGCCCTGCCCTTGCCCGCCGAAGCGGTGGCCGAACGCATGCTCGACGGCGATACCCGCTGGATTCACCGAGGCGGCTATGACCTGGCCGGGCTTGACCCACAGGCACAGGCTTCCGTGCGAGGCATGCCGCGTGCCCGAGCGCTGTACGGCAGCCTCGACAGCCAGCTGGACGAGGGTGATTCATTTGCCTGCCAGGTGAAGAAACTGCTGGCTGTGCGCCAGGCTTACGGTATTGCCACCAGTCGTCAGGTGCTGGTACCTGAGGTGAGCAGCCCAGGGCTGCTGGTGATGGTGCACGAGCTACCAGCCGGGCGCGGTATCCAGATCTCTGCGCTGAACTTCGGCCAGGAGGCAATTGCCGAGGAACTGCTGTTGACCGGCTTCACACCTGGGCCGGTGGTCGACATGATCAACGAGACGGTCGAAGGCGATTTGACCGAGGACGGGCGCCTGATGGTGAACCTGGACCCGTACGAAGCGCTGTGCCTAAGGATCGTCAACAGCAGCGGGCATGTTTGAATCTGGCGTGGCCCTGCCGTCGGCAAACCGGTTTCGCCCACAAGCACGCCGTTTGCCCCGCGCAGGCGCCAGACTCGCAAGCCGGCTTGCCAGCCAAGAAGCCGGTCTTGCATTTACGGCGCTACGGGCATAGCGTTCGGAAGTTTTCTTTTCCGTGCCCAGGAGCAACTCCATGTACACCGGCATCGTCCAGGCCGTGCGCCCTCTGCTTGATGTGACCACCTACCCGGGCCACAACCAGTTCACCATCGACCTCACCCCGGAACTGCTCGACGAGCTGAAAATCGGTGCCAGCGTCAGTGTCGAAGGTACCTGCCTGTCCGTGACCGAAATCGACGGCAGCCAGGTCAGGTTCGACGCCATGACCGCTACCCTCGAACGCACCAATCTGAGCAGCTTCAAGCCTGGCCGGAGCGTGAACATCGAACGCTCAGCGAAGATGAACGCCGAAGTCGGCGGCCACCTGATGGCCGGCCACATCGCCACCACCGCCGAGATCGTCGAGCTGTCGATCAAGGAAACCGGCGCCTTCATCAAGTTCCGCATGCCGCCGCAATGGGGCAAGTACGTGTTCCCGCGCGGTTTCATCGGGGTCAATGGCTGCAGCCTGACGGTCGCTGACGTGGAGGATAACGTGATCACCATCAACCTGATCCCGGAAACCCTGCGTCAGACTACCTTCGCCAGCTACCACACAGGTGAACTGCTCAACATCGAGGTCGACCACCAGACCATGGTGCTGGTCGATGTGGTAGAGCGCACCATCAAAGGTACCCTGGCCCGCGAAAACCTGCTGCCCTGAGGCCTGCACATGCTCCCTAACGCCCTCCCCGCGCGCACAGCCAGGCGTTTGCGCCTGCAGGTAATGCGCGGTCGCGTCGGCCTCGGCCTGGTCGCCGCCCTGTCGGTGCTGGCCGGCATGACCGATGCAATCGGCTTGCTGGCACTGGGCGATTTCGTGTCGTTCATGAGTGGCAACACCACACGCTTGGCGGTGGCCATCAGTGAAGCTGACCTAGCCCTTGTGCTACGCCTCAGTGGCGCGGTACTGGGCTTTGTTGCGGGCAATGCGCTGGGTGTGCTCCTGGCTCGCGGATTGCGCCGTCGAGCCTGGCCGGTGCTGTTGGTGGTTGCCGCACTGCTGGCTTTCGCGGCAGCGTGGCCGTTGCCGGCCACCTTCCCTGCGCTGTTGGCGGCCACGCTGGCCATGGGCATGATCAATGCGGTCGTGGAACAGGTGAATGGCCTGCCCATTGGCCTGACTTACGTGACAGGCGCCCTGTCGCGTTTCGGCCGCGGCCTGGGGCGTTGGCTGCTGGGCGAGCGGCGCAATGGCTGGCGGGTCCAGTTGATACCTTGGGCCGGGATGTTGCTGGGCGCCGCGCTCGGCGCCTGGTTGCAACAACACCTGGGCCTGCAGGCGCTGGCCGGCAGTTGTGCGCTGGCCTGCGTGCTGGCACTGGTATCGCGGTTCATACCGCGTTCCTGGCAGCGTGGCTACATGCCGCGCTGATCATTCGATACGTGGGTGCTGCTGTGCCAGCTTTTCGCGCTTGGCTTCCAACTCGGCGATCTGCGCATCGATGTCCTCGATCTTCTGCTCGATGTTGTCGTGGTGCTCCTGCAGCAGTTCACGCGCCTCTTCGATGTCTGACGCCGCAGGTGCAGCGCCGCGCAGGGGCTTGTTGGCGGTTTCCTTCATGGTCAGGCCGGTAACCAGGCCGACAGCAGCGATCACCATCAGGTAATAGGCCGGCATGTACAGGTCGTTGGTGGTCTCCACCAGCCACGCAGCGAGGGTTGGGGTAAGGCCGGCGATCAGCACCGAGATATTGAAGGCGCTGGCCAGGGCGCTGTAACGGATGTGCGTGGGGAACATGGCCGGCAGCGTCGAGGCCATGACGCCGATGAAGAAGTTCAGCAACACGGCAATGATCAGCAGGCCGGCGAAAATAAGCCCAAGCACCCCACTGTTGATCAGCATGAATGCCGGAATGGCCAAGGCCAGCAGGCCGACACTGCCGACGATGATGAACGGCCGTCGGCCAAACTTGTCGCTGAGCAGGCCGATGATCGGCTGCACGAACAGCATGCCGACCATGATCGCGATGATGATCAGCACGCCATGGTCTTCGCTGTAGTGCAGGTTGTGCGACAGGTAGCTGGGCATGTAGGTAAGCAGCATGTAGTAGGTGACGTTGGTGGCGATTACCACGCCGATGCAGGTCACCAGGCTGCGCCAGTGCTGGGTGGCCACCTCCTTGAACGACACCTTGGGCCCGGAGGCCAGGCCTTCACGATCGCCCTGTTCCAGCTTGTCGACGTGCTGCTGGAACGCAGGTGTTTCTTCCAGCGCATGGCGCAGGTAGAGGCCGATGATGCCCAACGGCAGGGCCAGGAAGAACGGCAGGCGCCAGCCCCATTCGAGGAATTTTTCTTCACCCAGCACCGTGGAAATGAGCACCACCACCCCTGCGCCCAGCACAAAGCCGGCAATCGAACCGAAATCCAGCCAGCTGCCGAGAAAGCCGCGCTTGCGGTCAGGCGCGTACTCGGCAACGAAGATCGAGGCACCGGTGTATTCGCCACCCACCGAAAAGCCCTGGGCCATCTTGGCCAGCAGCAACAGGATGGGCGCCCAGATACCAATGCTTGCATAGGACGGTATCAGGCCGATGGCGAAGGTGCTCAGGGACATGATCACGATGGTCGCCGCGAGGATTTTCTGCCGCCCGAACCTGTCGCCCAAGGCGCCGAAGAACAACCCGCCAAGGGGCCGGATCAGGAACGGCACCGAGAAGGTGGCCAAGGCCGCGATCATTTGCACGCTGGGGTCGGCGTTGGGGAAAAACACCTTGCCCAAGGCATAAGCGACGAAGCCATATACCCCAAAGTCGAACCACTCCATGGCGTTGCCCAACGCGGCGGCCGTGATCGCCTTCTTCATCTTGGCGTCGTCGACGATGGTGATGTCCTTCAGGCCGATTGGCTGGACGCTTTTCTTGCGAGGTTTCATACCCGTATCCCTGTCGATGAATGCTCTAAGGGATCAGATACAACGGGACACTAAATAATTCAGCGCTTACTGTTTTTTTGTGTGTTTGCGGCACCACCCAACGGCGCCCAAAGAAAAGCCGCTGCAATGGCAGCGGCTTTCATGCCCAAGGCCTGGCTTCAGATACCTTCGCGCGCGAGGTCCATGGCGAAGTAGGTCAGGATCAGGTCGGCACCGGCACGCTTGATTGCGCCAATGCTTTCGCGCACCACCCGGCCTTCGTCGATGGCACCGGCCAGGCCACCGAACTTGATCATCGCATACTCGCCACTCACCTGGTACGCCGCCAGTGGCAGGCGCGAAGCGGCGCGGATGTCGGCGATCACATCAAGGTAGGCACCGGCCGGCTTGACCATCAGCACGTCCGCGCCTTCCTGCTCGTCGAGCAGCGACTCGCGCACCGCTTCGCGGCGGTTCATCGGGTTCATCTGGTAGCTTTTGCGGTCACCCTTCAGTGCAGTGCCGCCGGCCTCACGGAACGGGCCATACAGCGACGAGGCGAACTTGGTCGAGTAGGCCATGATCGCAGTGTCGTGGAAGCCGGCACCGTCCAGCGCGCTGCGGATAGCCTGCACCTGGCCGTCCATCGCCGCCGAGGGGGCAATGAAGTCGGCACCGGCAGCAGCGGCGATGACGGCCTGCTTGCCGAGGTTGGCCAGGGTGGCGTCGTTGTCCACGCCATGGTCATGCAGCACGCCGCAGTGGCCGTGGCTGGTGTATTCGCAGAAGCAGGTGTCGGACATCACCACCATTTCCGGCACGGTGTCCTTGCAGATACGCGACATGCGCGCAACCAGGCCGTTTTCGTTCCAGGTGTCGCTGCCATCGGCATCCAGGTGGTGCGATACGCCAAAGGTCATCACCGACTTG
Source organism: Pseudomonas sp. GLN_2 (assembly GCF_043106005.1). Classification (NCBI taxonomy): domain Bacteria; kingdom Pseudomonadati; phylum Pseudomonadota; class Gammaproteobacteria; order Pseudomonadales; family Pseudomonadaceae; genus Pseudomonas; species Pseudomonas sp. GLN_2. The sequence goes on from NZ_JBICMC010000086.1 coordinate 28,741, forward strand.
ATACCGGCGCGGGCATAGCGCTCGATTTCCTGGGCCAACAGCTTCTCGGGGATACGATTGACACCGGGCATGCTGGTGATCGGCACGAAATCATCGATGCCCTCTTCGACGAAGATCGGCAGGATCAGGTCTTCAAGGCGGAACTCGGTTTCCTGGAAGATCGTGCGCAGGGACTCGTTCTGGCGCAGGCGGCGGGGACGAACGGACGGGAATTGGTTGGACATGACAGCTCCAGGGAATTTGAACGGCGTATACCTTATGCCTGTCGCGCGCCAGTGAAAAGGCTAAATGACGAGATTGTGTCTTGCGTCAATGGCAACGACCGGGGTTTGCCTGTGTTGGCCTTTTCGCGGGCAAAACCGCGCCCACAAATCCCGTAGGTGCGGGTTTACCCGAGAAGAGGCCGGTACAGGAATAAATTACTGCAGCCAGGGCGGCGTCACTTCCTCTGCCTTGGCCGGCCCATGCTCAGCCTCGGCGCGTGCTGCACGGCGGCGAGCGTCGTCCATCCGGGCGGCGTCGATCTCGCGCATCACCCCGGTTACGTCAGCTTCATGTTCGTCATCCTCGAACACCCCGGTCAACGGGCTGTCGGGCAGCAACTCGCCGGCCTCGTACAACGCCCACATCTCCTGCGCATAGCGGGTGCTTTTCAGCTCCGGGGCAAAGCGCCCGAAATAATGGGCCATGTTGTCCACATCGCGCTGCAGCATGCTGAAGGCGTGATTGTTGGCGGCGGCGTCCACTGCCTGCGGCAGGTCGATGATCACCGGCCCGTCCGGGCCGAGCAGCACGTTGAACTCGGACAGGTCGCCATGCACCATTCCGGCGCACAGCATCAGCACGATCTGGCGAATGACGAAGGCGTGGAACGCGCGGGCATCCTCCGCTTCGAGGTGAACGTCGTTCAGGCGCGGGGCCGCATCACCATCGGCATCGGTGACCAGCTCCATCAGGAGCACGCCGTCCTGGAAGTCGTAAGGCTTGGGCACCCTCACACCTGCGGCGGCCAAACGGAACAGCGCTGCCACTTCGGCGTTCTGCCAGGCATCTTCGGCTTCTTTGCGGCCGTACTTGCTGCCCTTGGCCATGGCCCGGGCCTGACGGCTGTTGCGTACCTTGCGGCCCTCCTGGTATTCGGCGGCCTGGCGGAAACTGCGCTTGTTGGCTTCTTTATAGACCTTGGCGCAACGTACCTCGCTGCCACAGCGCACCACGTACACAGCGGCTTCCTTGCCACTCATCAACGGCCGTAGTACTTCGTCGACAAGGCCGTCTTCGATCAACGGTTCGATTCTTTTAGGTGTCTTCATCAGGCTGCGTTCAGGGTCCTGGCTTTGTTGGCGGACATCCTCTCACAGCCTGATGCGACTTGCTCGTCTGTCTTCAGACCGGACGAATCAGGCGCCCTGCCCTACGCCAGCCACCGCCCCGCCGCGTGCCCGGCGCCGGGTCACCAGCACCCCCGAGCACACCACCAACACCGCCAGCACCATCGTCGAGACCACTTCCAGGCGATGATCCGGGCGGAACAGCATCAGTACCAGTACGCCGCTGATAAACAGGATCACGCCCCAGGTCAGCCACGGGAACAGCCACATGCGGTAACCCAGTGTCTTGCCCTGTGCCGTCAGGCGCTGGCGCAGGCGCAGCTGGGAAATGGCGATGACCAGATACACCAGCAAGGCAATGGCACCGGAGCTGGCCATGAGGAAGCCAAACACCTGAGCCGGCACCAGGTAGTTGGCGATCACCGCCAGGAAGGCAGCCCCCGTCGACAACAAGACTGCCACCACGGGTGTACCACTGCGGCTGGTTATCTGGGCACAGGCCGGGGCATCACCACGGCGGCTAAGCGAATAGACCATGCGCGAGGCGGTGTACAGCGACGAGTTGAGGCAGCTGGTCACCGACGTCAGCACCACGAAGTCGATGATGGCCTTGGCATTTGGCACGCCGAGGGTGTCCAGCACCGTGACATAAGAGCCTTCGGTCGCCAGGCGTGGGTCGGTCCACGGTACCAATGCGATGACGATGAAGATCGACAGGATGTAGAACAGCGTTATCCGCCAGATCACTGAATTGGTGGCCTTGGAAATATGCTTGCCCGCCTCGTCGGATTCAGCCGCAGCAATGGTCACCACCTCGGCCCCGAGGAACGAGAACATGGTGATCAGCATTGCGCTCAGCACCGCACCAAAGCCGTTGGGCATGAAGCCCCCCGTATCCCACAGGCGCGAGACGCCGCTGACGCCGGACCCCGGCAACAGGCCGAAAATGGCGCAAACACCCAGGGCGATGAAGCTGACGATGGCCACCACCTTGACCAGTGCCAACCAGAACTCGAACTCACCGTAATTCTTCACGCTGAACAGGTTGGTGGCCGTCAGCAGCAACGTGATCACCAACGACAACACCCAGATCTCCATCTGCGGGACCCAGGAGTTGATGATGGTAGCGGCGATATTGGCCTCGATCGGAATGATCAGCACCCAGAACCACCAGTACAGCCAACCGATGGTGTAACCGGCCCATTTGCCGATGGCGAGGTCAGCGTAGGTTGAGAACGAGCCGGTGTCCGGGGAGGCAACCGCCATTTCGGCCAGCATGCGCATCACCAGCACCACCAGGCCGCCCGCCAGGATATAGGCCAGGATGGTGGCAGGCCCCGCTTCGGCGATGGCGCGGCCAGAGCCGACAAACAGCCCGGCGCCGATCACGCCGGCAATGGACAGCATGGTGACATGCCGTGATTTCAATCCATGACTCAAATTGTTCTTGTGGGTTTGCATGGCGCTACCTTGTTGTTTTTGTCATGCCCACGCGGGGGCCGCCGGCTGCACGTCACCGACGCAGGCGCGAAAAAGCCCGCCCTGCCCTGAATGGTGAGCAGGGCAGTACGGGTTGAGTAAAACGAAACCGCAGGAGGTGTTACCAGGGTGTCAGCTGGCAGCCCTCTGGTTGGCCGACAGGTCAGCCTTGGGGAAGCTGCCGCCCTGCAGGCCGACCTGCTCGCACACCTTCTCGACGATGTAGGCGCCGATCGGGATGGCCGAGGTGGCGGCTGGTGACGGTGCGTTGCACACGTTGACACTGCGTGCGGTGTTGACGAACAGGAAATCGTCGATCAGCTTGCCGTCGCGCGACACCGCCTGGGCACGCACGCCGGCCGGGTAAGGCGTGAGGTCGGCTTTGGTAATGCTCGGGCAGTACTTCTGCACCTGCTTGAGGTACCCGCCCTTGAACAGCGAGTTCTTCATTTCGATCAGGCCCGGGCGGAAGTTCTTCGCCAGCACCTTGAGGATGCCGGGCGTGGTCAGGGTCTGGAACAGGTCGCTGGGGCTGACATCGGTCTTACGGTAGCCCTCGCGCTTCATCGCCAGCACGGCGTTGGGGCCTACGGTGACGGTGCCGTCGATCATGCGGGTCAGGTGCACCCCCAGGAAGGGCATCGACGGGTCGGGAATCGGGTAGATCAGGTGGTTGACGATCTGATTGTGCTGCTTGGGCAGCAGGTAGTATTCGCCACGGAACGGGCAGATCACGAATTCGGTACGCAGACCGAGCATGCCCACCACGCGGTCAGCCATCAGCCCCGAGCAGGTCACCAGGAAACGGCTGTGCAGTTCATCACGCTGGGTGCGCACGATCACTTCATTTGCCTGTTCCTGCAGGCCGACCACTTCTGCGCCATAGCGGATTTCGCCGCCGGCACGCTGGAACTCTGCGCCCATCGCAGCGGTGACCTGGGCGTAGTTGACGATGCCGCTGGACGGCACGAAGATGCCCCCCATACCGACGATGTTGGGCTCACGCTCGCGCAACTCGTCAGCCGACAGCCAGTAGCGTTCCAGGCCATTGGCCGCCGTGCGCTCCCACAGCGCCTTCATGCGCTGCATTTCCAGATCGTTGGTGGCGACCAGCAGCTTGCCGCACTCATCGAAACGGATGCCGTGCCGGGTGCAGAAGGCTTTGGTCGCCTTGTTGCCTTCCAGGCAGAAACGCGCCTTGAGGCTGCCGGGGGTGTAATACACGCCGGCGTGGATCACGCCACTGTTATGGCCGGTCTGATGGCGAGCCGGGCCGGACTCTTTCTCCAGCAGGAGAATCTTCGCGTCCGGGTAGACCTTGATCAGGTGCATGGCCGTGGACATGCCCACAATCCCGCCGCCAATAATGATGAAATCGTACACAGCCTTACCTCACACGCAGGCATTGCCTGGCAGGCTCACCAAGGCCCGCACGGGGCCTGGTGGCATTGTTTTGTGCAAAAACGCGTGGGCGAGCGCCCGCCCCGCGCCCTGTCATTACTGCCCGCGCTGGTACAGCGGCTTGGGGAAGGCGACGTAACCACGCTGGCGCATCAGTTCGCGGCGCAGGCCCTCGTGCGGGGTGAAGCGATCGCGGCCATGCAGCCAGAACAGGTTGTTGATCAGCAGGAAACTGCCTACGCCTACCGGTACCGAGACCTTCTTGCCGCTGCCTTCCAGCGACTCGGACAAGGCGTTCAGCCAGATACCTTCCTCGTAGTTCTCCGGCTGCACGAACTGGTCAATGTAGCGCATGGTCGGCCGGCCTTCGGTGTCGGTGTCAAATACCGAATGGAACACATCTTCGGCAACCTTTTTGCTCGGCGGTGCGGTCCAGCGCATTTCGCGACGTGCCATCGGGTGACGGAAGAACGCCTCGCACTGCTCCCAGTCGTCCAGGTGCAGCAGCAGCGAGTTGCCGCCTTCCATGTTCTTTTCGTCGATCTTCAGCATCAGCACATAGTCGGTGATCTGGTTCACGAACGTACCGTCGTTGTGCAGCTCCATCACACGGTGCGGCTGGCGCAGGTAGCTGTCGGAGTTGTCGCTGTTGACCACCACGAAGCGCGCATAGAACTGGCCACTCATGGCGTCATAGTTGGAACGGCCGATCAGGTGTGCACAGGCGGTGGTGAACTTGACCATGTCTTCGGCCTGGCTCACGTCGTCCAGGCCGATCGGGGTAATCAGCATGCCACCTGTGGCGCGGTCGAGGATGGTGTTGAGCAGCACCGGGCGCAGCGTGCCCTGGCACAGCTCGTCAAGTATTTCGCCTACGCGAAAACGCAGGAACGACTTGTACTCCAATGCCTGCACCGGCCACTGGGCAACGGCCTGCACGAACGCTTCGACGGTTTCCCGGGCAAAGGTCAGTTCAAGCAGGCGCGGCGACTGCTTCGAGGGGGCGATGGTGTAGCCCTGCGGTTCGAGCGGCAGTGGCATGACAAGTTCGTCGATCTGCGTAAAGGCGTTCATGGCAGTGTCCTGGCTAAAAAAGTAGGTGGCGCCGTCCGGTCATGACCTGGATCAGTGCGGGCGAGGTAAAAATATCGCCACTAAGTAAAAATGTCTACATTTTTATGTTTCAACGACACTAACCGAGTTTGTCCATTGTTTTTCGTCGGCAGAGGGTTTCGGTATGATCGGCAAAACGTTTTGAGGAACAGGATCTTGGAAGCGCTCGCCCCCCGACAAAACTCAGCATTCAGCGGGTATGAGAGGCTCAAGAAGGACATCATCCGCGGGGTGTTCAAGCCCGGTGAAAAGCTATTGATGAGCGCCCTCAAGGAACGCTACGACCTCGGTGTGGGCCCGCTGCGCGAAGCACTGTCGCAACTGGTGGCCGAGCACCTGGTCAACGCGATCAGTCAGAAAGGCTACCGGGTAGCGCCCATGTCGCTGGATGAGATGAACGACATCTACGACGCCCGCGCCAACCTGGAAGCGATGATCATTGCCCTGGCCATCGAGCGCGGTGACGATGCCTGGGAGGCGTCGGTGCTGGCCCACTCGCATACCTTGGCCAAGGTGGTGGAAGTGAAAACCCGCGAGCAGCGGCTGGATGTGTGGGACGAGCGGCACAAGGCGTTCCATACTGCCATTGCCTCGGGCTGCGGCTCCAAGCACCTGCTGCAGGCACGCACCTACCTGTTCGACCAGGCCGAGCGCTACCGCCACCTGTGGCTGACGCAGACGGTGTTTTCCGAACAGGCGCTGGCGCTCAAGCGCCAGGAGCATGCGGCACTGGTCGAGGTGATCCTCGCCCGGGATGCCAAAACCGCCAGTGCCATGATGCGCTCGCACCTGATGACACCGGTACCGATCATTGCGCAGATCATGCACGCCGAAGGCATCGGTGCCCGCTAGATGAATTTTTCTTAAATCGCCGGTTGTCTATTCTTTGGCACAATCAGATCTCCATTAGATGCCCAGGAACCAGCATGCCTCGCGTACTGACCATCGAAGACGACGCCGTCACCGGCCAGGAAATCGTCGCCGAACTGACCAGCCACGGTCTGGAAGTGGATTGGGCCGACAATGGCCGCGAAGGCCTGGCCAAAGCCATTGCGGGCGGCTACGACCTGATCACCCTGGACCGCATGCTGCCCGAGGTGGACGGCCTGACCATCGTCACCACCCTGCGCAACCTCAAGATCGCTACGCCGATCCTGATGATCAGCGCCCTCTCCGACGTCGATGAGCGGGTGCGCGGCCTGCGTGCAGGCGGGGACGACTACCTGACCAAACCGTTCGCCTCCGACGAAATGGCCGCACGAGTCGAGGTATTGCTGCGCCGTAACAGCGTACCCACGACCCAGACCCGCTTGCAGGTTGCCGATCTGCAGCTGGACCTGATCAGCCACGAGGCGCGCCGCGGTGACAACACCCTCAACCTGCTGCCCACCGAGTACAAGCTGCTGGAGTACCTGATGCGCCACAGCGGCCAGGTGATCACGCGGATGATGATTTTCGAGGAGGTCTGGGGCTATCACTTCGACCCGGGCACCAACCTGATCGACGTGCACATCGGCCGCCTGCGCAAGAAGATCGACTCACCCGGCCAGTCGCCGCTGATCCGTACGGTACGGGGCTCCGGCTATGCCATTGCTGAACCCGTCTAAAGGCTGGAGCTCTTCTACCAGCCGCCTGCTGGCGCTGTACAGCTTTCTGTTCGTGGCCTGGAGCAGCATCCTCATGGGGGTGCTGTACTTCGAGGTCTCCAGCTACCTGAACAAACTCACCCGTCACTCCATGCTGCAACGCCAGCACCTGTTCGCCCACATGAGCGGCAAGCAACTGGACGACGCCCTGATTGCCAGCCAGGCCTTCGAGGAGCGCAGCTTTGACGCCTACGGCCTGTTCGATAGCCAGCTCAACCCGATTGGCGGCACCGTGCGGGCCTTGCCCCCAGAGCTCAGACTGGACGGCAAGATCCATGAATTGGAACGCTGCCTGGATGCCGACGACCCACGCATGCCCCGCGACAGCTGCGACGCGGTGGCAATCAAGGTACAGGATGGCCGGTGGCTGGTGCTGGTGCGTGACAATGGCTCGCTGTTCGTGGTTACCCGGATCATCCTGCACGCCCTGCTCTGGGGCATCTCGCTGACCCTGATCCCGGGTTTTGCCGGTTGGTACCTGCTACGGCGCAGGCCGCTCAAGCGTATACGGGCGATCCAGGCCCAGGCCGAACTGATCGTCGCCGGCGACCTGACCCACCGCCTGCCACTGTCGGCCCGCCGCGACGAGCTGGACATGCTTGCGGCGATCGTCAATGCCATGCTCGACCGTATCGAACGGCTGATGCATGAGGTCAAGGGTGTATGCGACAACATTGCCCATGACCTGCGTACACCGCTGACCCGCCTGCGCGCCCAGCTGTACCGTATTCGCCAGCAAAGCGACGTGGATTCTGCGCAAGCCGAAGCGCTGGACCAGGCCATCGGCGAAACAGACACCTTGATGGCGCGCTTTCGCGGGTTGTTACGCATCAGCGAGCTGGAAGACCGCCAGCGCCGCGCCGGCTTCGTCCAGCTTGACCCGCATGAACTGCTGGTAGAACTGCACGATTTTTACCTGCCATTGGCCGAGGATGGCGGCATTCAACTGCAATTGCACCAACCTGCGCAGCTCCCGGCACTGCACGGCGATCGCGAACTGCTGTTCGAGGCGTTGGCGAATCTGGTGGGCAACGCGATCAAGTTTACGCCCGAGGGTGGTCGGGTGCGCATAAGCGCCACGCTGGATGACAACGGCGTGCACATGGCGATTGAGGATAGCGGGCCAGGTATTCCCGAAGAAGAGCGGACGGCCGTACTGAAACGGTTCTATCGCAGCGATGAAGGCCACCGCCATGCCGGCTTCGGGCTGGGGTTGTCGATCGTGGCGGCAATCGTCGACCTGCATGGGTTCGGGCTGGAGATTGGCGAAAGCGAATTGGGTGGGGCCAGGCTGGTATTGCACTGCCCGCTTGCGGGTCTAGCGAAGTAAAAGCGGGGGCCGCCTTGCGGCCCTTCGCGGGCACGCCCGCTCCCACAGAGATAGCGCACACCTGAAATGTCGCGCCAACCTGTGGGAGCGGGCGTGCCCGCGAAGGGCTGCAGCGCAGCCCCAGTTGCTTTAGTCAGCCAGGCGCCAGGTCGTCGTGCCCTTGCTGTCTTCCAGCACTACACCCATGGCGGTCAGCTGATCGCGAATGCGGTCGGACTCAGCCCAGTTCTTGTCCGCACGCGCCTGCAGGCGCGCCTGGATCAAGCCCTCGACTTCAGCCGCATCGACCTTGCCTTCGGCACCGGCACGCAGGAAGTCATCGGCCTCCAGCTGCAGCACACCCAGCACATCCCCCAGCTCGCGCAGTCGACCGGCCAGACCGGCAGCCGCTTCCGGGTCGCTGTCGCGCAGGCGGTTGATCTCGCGCACCAGGTCGAACAGAACGGCACAGGCTTCCGGGGTGCCGAAGTCGTCGTTCATCGCCACGCTGAAGCGCTCGACAAACGCTTCGCCACCCTTGGCCGCCACCCGTGGCAGGCCGCGCAGCGCGTGGTAGAAGCGCTCCAGTGCGCCCTTGGCGTCACGCAGGCTGTCTTCCGAGTAGTTGATCGCGCTGCGGTAGTGGCTGGCCACCAGCAGGTAGCGCACCACCTCCGGGTGGTACTTCTCGAGCACGTCGCGGATGGTGAAGAAGTTGTTCAACGACTTGGACATCTTCTCGCCGTTGATACGGATCATGCCGCAATGCATCCAGGCGTTGGCGTACTGCTTGCCAGTGGCCGCCTCGCTCTGGGCAATCTCGTTCTCGTGGTGCGGGAACTCCAGGTCGCTGCCGCCGCCGTGAATGTCGAAGCTCTCGCCCAGGCAGCAGGTGGACATGACCGAGCACTCGATGTGCCAGCCCGGGCGACCCGGGCCCCATGGCGATTCCCAGCTTGGCTCGCCCGGCTTGACGCCCTTCCACAGGACGAAGTCGAGCGGGTCCTGCTTGGCTTCGTCGACCTCGATGCGTGCACCGATACGCAGGTCTTCGATCTTCTTGCGCGACAGCTTGCCGTAGCCGACGAACTTGCCGACCCGGTAGTACACGTCGCCATTGCCTGGCGCGTAGGCGTACCCTTTGTCGATCAGGGTCTGGATCATCGCGTGCATGCCAGCGATATGGTCGGTGGCACGCGGCTCCTGGTCCGGCGGCAGAATGTTCAGGCGGCGCTCATCTTCGTGCATCGCGTCGATCATGCGGGCGGTCAGGGCGTCGAAACTTTCGCCGTTCTCGTTCGCCCGGTTGATGATCTTGTCATCGATGTCGGTGATGTTGCGCACATAGGTCAACTCGTAGCCGCTCTTGCGCAGCCAGCGGGTGACCAGGTCGAACGCCACCATGCTGCGGCCATGGCCCAGGTGGCAGTAGTCGTACACGGTCATGCCGCACACGTACATGCGCACCTTGTTGCCATCCAGCGGCTTGAAGACTTCCTTGGTTTTGCTCAGGGTGTTGTAGATGGTAAGCACGGCGGTTCCTCAGCTGCCCCAGGAGTCACGCAGGGTGACAGTGCGGTTGAACACCGGGCGGCCCGGCTGGCTGTCTTTCAGGTCGGCGCAGAAGTAGCCTTCACGCTCGAACTGGAAGCGGTCCTCGGGCTGCGCCTGGGCCAGCGACGGCTCGGCACGGCACCCGCTGAGTACTTGCAGCGAAGCCGGGTTGATGTTGTCCAGGAAGCTGCCGCCCTCCTCGGTCTTTTCCGGGTTGGGCGAGCGGAACAGGCGGTCGTACAGGCGCACTTCGCATTCGACGCTGCCTTCAGCCGGAACCCAGTGGATCACACCTTTGACCTTGCGGCCTTCCGGGTTCTTGCCGAGGGTGTCCGGGTCGTACGAGCAGCGCAGTTCGACGATATTGCCGTCGGCGTCCTTGATGGCTTCGTCAGCACGAATCACGTAGCTGCCGCGCAGACGCACTTCACCGGCCGGTTCCAGGCGCTTGTAGCCCTTCGGCGGTTCTTCCATGAAGTCGTCGCGGTCGATGTACAGCTCGCGGGAGAACGGCAGCACACGCACGCCCATGTCTTCCTTCGGGTGACGTGGCAGCTCAAGCTGCTCGACCTGGCCTTCCGGGTAGTTGGTGATGACCACTTTCAGCGGGCGCAGCACGCACATCGCGCGTGGCGCGGTGCGGTCCAGGTCGTCACGGATGCTGAACTCGAGCATCGACATGTCGACCACACCGTCGGAACGGTTGGTGCCGATCATTTCGCAGAAGTTGCGGATCGAAGCCGGCGTGTAGCCACGGCGACGGAAGCCGGACAAGGTCGACATGCGTGGGTCGTCCCAGGCATCGACGTGCTTCTCGTCCACAAGCTGCTTGAGCTTGCGCTTGGAGGTAATGGTGTAGTTCAGGTTCAGGCGGCTGAACTCGTACTGGCGCGGGTGTGCCGGCACCGGCAGGTTGTCGAGGAACCAGTCGTACAGCGGACGATGCCCTTCGAACTCCAGGGTGCAGATCGAGTGGGTAATGCCCTCGATGGCGTCCGACTGGCCGTGGGTGAAGTCGTAGTTGGGGTAGATGCACCACTTGTCGCCGGTCTGGTGGTGGTGGGCATGGCGAATGCGGTACAGGATAGGGTCGCGCAGGTTCATGTTTGGCGAGGCCATGTCGATCTTGGCCCGCAGCACACGCTCGCCGTCCTGGAATTCGCCAGCCTTCATGCGAGCGAACAGGTCGAGGTTTTCTTCCACGCTGCGCTCGCGGAACGGGCTGTTCTTGCCCGGCTCCTTGAGGTTGCCGCGGTATTCCTTGGCTTGCTCAGGGGTGAGGTCGCAGACGTAGGCCTTGCCGCGCTTGATCAGCTCGACCGCCCAGTCGTGCAACTGGTCGAAATAGTCGGAGGCATAGCGCACCTCGCCGGCCCAGTCGAAGCCCAGCCACTTCACATCGCTCTGGATGGCGTCGATGTACTCCTGGTCTTCCTTGGCCGGGTTGGTATCGTCGAAGCGCAGGTGGCAGACGCCGCCGAATTCCTTGGCCAGGCCGAAGTTGACGCAGATCGACTTGGCGTGACCGATGTGCAGGTAACCATTGGGCTCCGGCGGGAAACGGGTGACGATACTGCTGTGCTTGCCCGAGTCCAGGTCGGCCTGGATGATCGGCCGCAGGAAGTTCGCAGGGACAGCGGGGGCGCCTTTGGCAGCGGCGTTGGGCGCGTTGTCGGCAGTGGGCTTGCTCATAGGATCCTTGAATGCGTGTGTCCAGCCTGGGTAGGCCGATTGAATCAAAGGGCCTATCATAGCCGAAGCAGTCAAGCTGCTGACAGCCGCGCCCGGACAAACTGATGTGATTTATCACGGCTTTTTGCCGCAGCCTGGCAAAATGGCCAGTGCGCGCCATGTGTCGCGATCGCCTGATCCTGCGTCTGGTGATAACCCGCGCCCTGCGCACCCCAATTTCTGATTGCCTTGAAAGAGCGAGTTTCAGCATGTCCAAAGTCAAACTGAGCACCAACCACGGCGACATCGTCCTGCAACTGGACGCCGAGAAAGCGCCACTGACTACCGAAAACTTCGTTCAGTACGTCAAGGACGGCCACTACAATGGCACCGTGTTCCACCGTGTGATCAAAGGCTTCATGATCCAGGGCGGCGGCTTCGAGGCCGGCATGAGCCAGAAGAAAACCCGCGCCAGCATCCAGAACGAAGCCGACAACGGCCTGAAGAACAAGAAGTACAGCATTGCCATGGCCCGTACCATGGAGCCGCACTCCGCCTCGGCGCAGTTCTTCATCAACGCCTCCGACAACGACTTCCTCAACCACAGCGGCAAGAACGTGCAAGGCTGGGGTTATGCCGTATTCGGTGAAGTGATCGAAGGCCGTGAAGTGGTCGACGCCATCGAAAAAGTGGCCACCGGTTCCAAAGCTGGCCACCAGGACGTACCGAAGGACGACGTGATCATCGAGAAAGCCGAGATCATTGAGTGATTCTGCTGATCTCTGATCTGCACCTGCAAGAAGAACGCCCGGATATATCCCGGGCGTTTCTTGATCTGCTCGATGGCCGCGCCCGCCACGCCAAGGCCCTGTACATCCTTGGTGACTTCTTCGAAGCGTGGATTGGCGACGATGCCATGACGCCCTTCCAGCAGTCGATCTGCCAGGCCATGCGCCGGCTGAGCGACAGTGGCACGGCCATCTACCTGATGCATGGCAACCGTGACTTCCTGATTGGCCAGGCCTTTTGCAAAGCTGCGGGCTGCACGCTGTTGAACGACCCCAGCGTGATCGAGCTGGGTGGTGAACAGGTGCTGCTGATGCATGGCGACACCCTATGCACTCGCGACCTGGGCTACATGAAGATGCGCCGCCTGCTACGCAATCCGCTGAGCTTGTGGATCCTGCGCCACCTGCCGCTGTCGGCCCGCTACAAGCTGGCACGCAAGCTGCGCAGCGAAAGCCGCACGCAAGTGCGGATGAAGTCCACCGAAATCGTCGACGTCACGCCAGAGGAAGTCCCCAAGGTGATGGCGGCGCATGGCGTGCGCACCTTGGTGCACGGCCATACCCATCGGCCAGCGATTCACAAGCTGGTGGTCGATGGCCAGCCGGCACGGCGTATCGTGCTGGGCGACTGGGACCGCCGCGGTTGGGCCTTGCAGGTTGACGAGCAGGGCTTTCAGTTGGCGCCGTTCGAGTTTTCCTGACCCGGCGGGTCGCC